>MEOQ01000013.1 GCA_001769275.1 Bacteroidetes bacterium GWF2_43_63
ATTTTCAATAGGCTCTGCAACAACTAACAAAGGGAGTTTTATTCATAGGAGATCCCGGCTTCCACCGGCAGAGCTTGTGGACACGCGGAGACCGGGAACTTCATTAGGCTTTTTTGTTGACTTTCCTGGCTTTACGTGCATGTTTCATTAGCCGTTATTATGAAGCGTTACCCTTGAGAAATGCGGCATTCACACACAGTTTGAATATTACAAGATAGTTACTCTCCCGCAAAAGAGCCAGATTGCTTTTCGGTACAAAAACCCCGGAATTGTTGTCGAAATGCTCAAGCCACCCTTCAATAGTAGCTTTGTTTCTGATAACCGCGGGCAAAATCCTTGTTTTTTTCTTTTCCATAAGGACGTTTTTCGATTAGATTATTCGAAAAGGCTTAATGAAATCAAAGAATAAGTCGTCGACAAACAAATATTATTGTTACACAAAACGCAAACATAAACAAACCAAATATAGTTCATACAATCAAAATGTTTTATAAATAAATGTTATACTTTTCAGAAAACTCTGCCGGTAGTACGTAAAACCGCATGCTTACAGCGATTTGTCAGGTCATACGCATAAAAAACAATTACATACTTGCATATTTGAAAAGCTGACATATCCTGATATATAAAAACAATTACCTTTGCAGCGCGAAAAACAGCAAAAACATGAGTGACAATAAATTGTTCAGCGAATTTCCACCTGTTACCAAACAGGCGTGGGAACAGCTGATAAACGAAGACCTCAAGGGTGCTGATTACGAGAAAAAGCTGGTTTGGAAGCCGCTCGACGGGTTTTCGATTCAGCCTTACTACATGGCAGAAGACGTAAAAAACGTCCTGCCGGCCAATCATCCCGGCCAAGCCCCTTATGTACGCGGCTATAAAGCCAGCGGAAATGAATGGAAAATTATTCAGCAGATTGATTCTCCCGATGCAGCCGAAGCCAATCGCTTTGCCAGCAATGCGCTTCAGCGTGGCGCCAACGGAGTTTCGTTCAAACTCGATTTCAGCGACAAACAGGAAGATCTGTCAACGTTGCTCAAAGACATCGACCTGACGAAATCTGCCGTACATTTTCATTCGCATCACAGCTACAGCATTCTGGCTGAACTCCTGAAAGCCGAAGCGGCTTCGAAAGGGGTGCAGAACAGTGCCCTCAGCGGAAGTTTTAACTTCGATTCGTTTGGCTATTATTTGCTCAAAGGTGAGTATTATAACAGCCATGAGGATAATATGAATGAGCTGAAATGCCTGATTGAAAATGTAGGAAAGTCTCTGCCTGGCTACAAAGTGGTGAATGTAAACGGACAGCATTTTGCCAATGCGGGTGCTTCTGCTGTGCAGGAACTTGGTTTTGCCATTGCTTCGGCACATGAATATTTGCAGGAAATGCTGAATAAGGGACTGAAAGCCGAAGACGTGCTGCCAAAAATGCGCATCACGCTTTCTGTCGGACCGTCCTATTTCCTTGAAATGGCCAAATTCCGCGCTGCACGCTGGTTGTGGGCTACTGTTGCCGCACAATACACCAGCAATGCAGAACTGCAGAAAGTAACCATACACGGTGTTTCATCGCTCTACAACAAAACGTTGTATGATTTATACAACAACATGCTGCGTAATACCACCGAGGCCATGAGTGCCGCGTTGGGCGGAGCCGACGAAATCACCATTCTTCCGCACGATTTTATTGTTGGCAAGGAAAGCGAATTCGGCGACCGCATTGCACGCAATGTACAGCTGTTGCTGAAAGAAGAATCGCATTTTGCCGATGTGGCCGATCCTGCTGCTGGCTCTTATTACATCGAATCGCTCACGCAAAGTGTAGCAGAATTTGCATGGAATCAGTTCCGCATGATTGAGTCAGCTGGCGGCTTCCGGAAGGCAATGGAAAGTGGTCTGATTAAAACTGAAATTGAAAAAACCGCCGCCAAACGCGAAAAAGATATTGCTTCGCGCAAGATGGTGTATGTAGGAGTCAATAATTATCCGAATACAAACGAGCAATTTGCAGAGGCAGCCGCTTTTGTTAATGCTCCAATTGCTGAAGGAAATTCACTGAACATAAAACGCGGTGCATGGAGTTTCGAACAGATTCGCATGCGTGCCGACAAGCATGTAGCCGCCGGCAACAAACGCCCGCGCGTGACCATGCTGCAGTTTGGCAATATTGCCATGCGCAATGCCCGTGCGATTTTTGCAAGCAACTTCTTCGGAATGGCCGGTTACGAAATCACCACTATTCTGAATGACGATACCATTCAGGACGGTGTGAAAAAAGCGCTGGACGAAAAACCCGGAATCATTGTTCTTTGCAGCAGCGATGATGAATACCCGACATTGGGTATGGAATACATGGCTGCACTGCGCAACAGCAAAATTCCTGTAGTGATGGCTGGTAGCCCGGGCGACAACGAAGGCGTTTACCGCGAAGCCGGAATTCATAGCTTTGTACATATGCGCACCGCCGCACTCGAAGCGCTTGAGAACTATCACACGGTTTTATCAGTTCAATAAAAAAGGAGTGAAAATGAGACCGGATTTTAAAAATATACAACTCGCAGATTTCAAAAGCAAAGCTCCGTTTACCGCATGGGAAAAGGAAAACAGCATTGCGCCGGACCTTGATACGCCGGAAAAAATTAAAATAAAACCTGCTTTTGGCGAAGAGGATCTTGCCAACATGGAGCACCTGTCTTACGGAGCCGGCCTTTCGCCGTTTCTTCGCGGACCTTACAGCACCATGTATGTCATGCGTCCCTGGACCGTGCGTCAGTATGCGGGTTTCAGCACTGCAGAAGAATCGAATGCTTTCTACCGCCGCAATATGGCTGCAGGTCAGAAAGGTCTTTCGGTGGCATTTGACCTGGCAACGCACCGTGGCTACGACAGCGACAATGAGCGCGTGCTCGGTGATGTCGGAAAAGCAGGCGTAGCCATCGATTCCATCGAAGATATGAAAATTCTCTTCGATCAGATTCCGCTGGGCGAAGTGTCGGTGTCGATGACCATGAATGGTGCTGTGTTGCCTGTAATGGCCTTCTATATTGTCACTGCCGAAGAACAGGGCGTGAAACCTGAACAGCTGGCCGGTACTATTCAGAACGACATTCTGAAGGAATTTATGGTGCGCAACACCTACATTTATCCGCCGGTACCGTCGATGAAAATCATTGCCGATATCTTCGAATACACATCGAGGTTAATGCCCAAGTTCAACAGCATTTCCATCAGTGGTTATCACATGCAGGAAGCAGGTGCTACCGCCGATATCGAAATGGCATACACACTGGCCGACGGACTTGAGTATCTGAGAACGGGCATCCAGGCAGGGATTCCGGTAGATAAATTTGCACCTCGTCTGTCGTTTTTCTGGGCGGTTGGCATGAATCATTTCATGGAAATTGCCAAGATGCGCGCTGCACGTATGTTGTGGGCAAAAATTGTCAGCAAGTTTGAACCGAAAAGTGCCAAATCACTGGCGCTTCGCACACACTCACAGACATCGGGCTGGTCGCTCACCGAGCAGGATCCGTTCAACAACGTGGCCCGCACAGCGGTTGAAGCTATGGCGGCTGCTCTTGGTCACACCCAGAGTCTGCACACCAATGCACTCGACGAAGCCATTGCGTTGCCAACCGATTTCTCTGCCCGCATTGCACGAAATACTCAGATTTTTATTCAGGAAGAAACCGATATCTGCCGTGCCATTGACCCATGGGCAGGTTCCTATTATGTAGAATATCTGACCAAACAATTAGCGGAAAGCGCATGGAAACTCATTGAAGAAGTGGAAGAACTCGGCGGTATGGCCAAGGCCATCGAAACAGGTATTCCGAAAATGAGGATAGAAGAAGCTGCCGCCCGCAAACAGGCCCGCATCGACAGCAAGCGCGATACCATCATTGGTCTGAACAAATATCGTCTTGAAAAAGAAGATCCGATTGACACCCTCGAAGTGGATAACACCGCTGTGCGGGAATCTCAGATTGCAAGACTGAAAGAGATCAGGTCTACGCGCGACAATGCTGCCGTTACAGCTGCGCTCGAAGCCATCACAAAAGCATGTGAAACCGGACAGGGGAATTTACTGGAATTGGCTGTTGATGCTGCTCGCAAGCGTGCAACGCTGGGTGAAATCAGCGACGCTATGGAGAAAGTTTTTGGCCGTTATTCCGCTGTCATAAGAAGTATATCAGGCGTGTATTCATCCGAAAGTCAGTCAAACGAAAGCTTTATAAAAGCGACTGCGCTGGCCGCAGAATTTGCCGCACTCGAAGGTCGTCGCCCGCGAATTCTCATTGCAAAAATGGGACAGGACGGACATGACCGCGGAGCCAAGGTTGTAGCTACCGGTTATGCCGATATCGGTTTCGATGTCGACATTGGTCCGCTGTTCCAGACTCCGGCCGAAGCCGCTCGCATGGCGGTGGAGAACGATGTTCATATTCTCGGAGTTTCGAGTCTTGCCGCCGGCCACAAAACGCTGGTACCGCAGGTCATCGAAGAACTGAAGAAGCTTGGACGCGAGGACATCATGGTGATTGTGGGTGGAGTAATTCCGTCCCAGGATTATGACTTCCTGTTCAAAGCCGGCGCTCTGGCCGTTTTCGGCCCTGGCACCGTCATCTCCGATGCAGCCATCAAGATGCTGGATATTATGATTGCCTCAAGAAAATAAATACATTTCAATTTTTGCAAAAGCACCATTGTCGGATTGATGATGGTGTTTTTTTTGCATGTGGCATGGCGTTACTTCGCAATCGCTCTGATTCCCGCTCTCAAATTCGCTTCCGCCCTTCCAGAGTCAGGAAGTGTCCTGGAAGAGTCGGTGCGAAGATTCAGCTGTTCCATTAAACAAAAATTTTAGAACACATTTGGATTGGTAAAGTTTTGATGTATATTTGCGAAAAAGCACGCATGAGAAATTTTCCATTAATATTTCTTTTGTTATTAATGTCCGTGTTCTATACAAGTGCTCAGGAATTTAAAATTAAACTCTACGCCAAGGATTCAGCCGGCAAAACAGATAGTATTTTGATTGGGCAGGATCCATTAGCAACAGATTTCATTGATTCCATTTTTGATGAAGAGAATATATATTCCATTCCATGGGACAGCTTGCTTGAAATAAGAGCTGGCGAAGCGTCTGAAGGATATTTAAACATGTATGACACGTCTGCAGCTGTTTTCCATTCAAAAATTCAAATTGCAAATAAAACCTGTGAGTTTTATCACATGATAAAAATTGTAGTTAAGTGTACTCATTTCCCATTGGAAATTTCGTGGGATACGGCATCATTCACCGATGATTCCTGCCTTTTTGCCAGCTATATCACAACAGGAACTGCATGGGGAAACGATTGGTTTGACGGTGTCTTTGCCACACTCAATCCGGAAAACCCATCGTTTGCAAATAATAAATTGATTATAAATGAATATGGCTATCATGATTCTCCTGCCACGTATAGTCTGGGTGGCGAAAATCTCCTGCAAATGATGGTTTCATTTAGCAATAGTATTCCAGTGAATTTTGATGAAATCTTTTCGCAAGAACAACTTTACACATACCCAAATCCATCAAATGGAGTTTTCGATATAATTTTTCCTTCCTGTCCGGGAAAGGTCTCCTATGATATTTATGATTTACGATGCAAGCTGATTAAGTCATTTGTAGCGAATACGCAATCATCAAATGTACTTCATGTTGATACAGCATATTTGCCAGATGGCATATACTTTTTATCGTTAAACACGACCGAATATAGTCGTAGTTTGTTAAAAATAGTTATTTCCAATTAACTCAAAAAACGGGTCAGATTAAAAACTTGGGGAGAAAGTGTATTTTTGGGTTCAAAAAATACACAAAATGGAAACAGATTTACTGCGATTGGTTTTACCAGAGAA
>MEOQ01000014.1 GCA_001769275.1 Bacteroidetes bacterium GWF2_43_63
ATTCCTAAAACAATACTGACGTCCGGAGGATGTCAAACAATAATAGCATCCGGCTTTAGCCGGATGTAAAAAAGCACAAAAACAGGACCCTGACAAGGTCCAATCCACCTGTTTTTAAAACACATTGTTTCAATATTTCGTTTTATTCGACCTCTCCGAGGTCGGTTTTTATTCTATCTTTTACCCGGCCAGAATGGCCGGGCTATTATTGTTTGACCTGCGCTGCAGGTCAGGAAAAATCCATAGTAATCAATTACTCGTTTCTATTTGTCTCATTGAATACCTTCCTCAAAAATTTACTTAAAAACATGGGTGTCCCAGTGGCGAAGTCAGGAAAAATTGGAATGCAGCACGCCTTTGGTATGGCTGCAACTTCAATTTGGGATAAAAAAAAGCTGCCCCCAAAAGAGAGCAGCTTAATATTAAAATCGCTGAATTTTAGAATTCCCAGAGATCGTGTTCGAACACAAAGGTGTCGTTTTCAATTCTTTCACTCTCCAGCAATGCGTCAAGGTTTGCAGCATATGACACGATATATCTATCGTACACATTTGTTTCCTTAATAACATAGCTACCAAAAAGGCGTTTGAAGAACCAGTCATCATAAGTCAGGCGCTGACCATCGTTGAAGCGGTTAAAAACCTCGTTTTTAACAAGCACATTGCGTGCTTCCGGAAAATAGATCCAGAAATCGGCACGAGTACCTTTAAGGTTTCCTTCAAGGTCATATTCCTCGCGAAGCGGGCAAATACCAAGTATTCGGCATTCGATTACAGAACGCTGTCTGTCGAATATCCAGTCCTCTTTCACGCGAAACATAGTGACAGAGGCAACGTCGAACGGAGTTGGAATAATTGTATCAGGCAACTGCTCCCCAGTAAATGGGTCGAATCGGTCCTTCAAAGTGTCTATCTTGACAAGAACAGCTTTTACTTCTTCGGGCGACATCGGAGATTTGAATTCATCGTCTACAGCTCCGTAAGCAGTAATACTGTTTTCTTCAATCCCTTTGAGAATAGAACTCATGAGACTGATACGGCCGTTGGTTGGTTGAATAGGATAATAGAGTGGATGATTGATTTTCTCACGAAGATCAATGACCCGCCAGACACGTTTTGCAAAGAAAACATCGGCTTTCCGAAGGTGCGGATACGGAACCGCAACACGGTCAGGATAGTACTCCTTGTCCCAGACTCTGTCCGGAGGAGTATCAAATACCTGAGCCAGAGATGCGAGGGTAAACCCAAGCATTACAACCACAGAGACAAACAGCGTTTTCATAATTCAATCTTTATTGAGTGATTCTAATTGTAACAGATCCGATCTGCTTATTTCCGGTTGGGCCGGCCGCAACGATGTCTTCAACCCAGAAACGGTCACCACGACGCGAATTCTGAATCATAGTTTTCATTGGAGCACTCAGCATATAACCCTGTCCGGCCATATTGATAAGGTCACCAGCAGCATTCTTATAAACAAATTGATAAGATACGACAGTGTACCTAAGGTCAAAATCGAAATTCTCGAGAACTGCCAACACATATGGAGATCCCAGGATTTCAGCTTTCGTGAAGTTTCCTGAAATTTTGTTGGCCACTTTTGGAATTGGTGTTGGGATAGGTTTTACACGAAATTTAGTCGATCCCATCGGACGTGAACTTCCGTCCATGTCTGCTGAAACATTGATAACAGCTTCGGCGCCACCAGTCACACGGACATTGTATTTTCCGCCACCGGTCGGGCTCATGGAACCATTTGAAATGCTCGCGCGAACTTTTTCGTTTGCAACACCAGGAACTGAAACAGTTACAGGGTTGTCAACACCAATATAAAAAACGTTCATCTTGTCTGCAGAAACAGTAGCAGAAGGCTGAGCAACAAAATATGATGCATTGAACGGGTATTTTGTTGTCACACCATTTCTGGATGTAACTTCAATAACACCACCATACTTTTGTTCGCCAATGGAACCAGCCCCCACTTTGTAAATACCAACACCATCTTTACCTTCAATAGTGGTGACATTTCCAGCCACTTCATTAGTAATGGTATCAGCACTTGAACCAAGAAGAATCGTTGGCTGCGTTTTTGAATCATATGCAGCAACAAATATTTCCGCTTCGTATTCGCTACCAGTTAATACATAATTGCTTTTCGCAATAACCTTTGCTTCTACTTTATCAAAAGAAAATCCTTCAGCATCAATCATAGCGTACAACTGTGCTACAACGTCAGCTTCAGCATTTCTGACTTCCAGGATGGTTTTGTTGAGAATAACAACATCGGCTGCCAAAATGGTGTGATAGAAATTGGTTACCTGCCAGCTGGCAGTACCTTCGCCAGAAACAGTAGGAAAATCTTTCTCGACTTCAAGTCCAAGATTCACATTCTTAGCGTATTTTGGTCCAAGAAGATCGGTCATCTTTTTCTTGAATGCTACGATTTTTTCCTTTAATTCTCCAACTTTCGTCCCGGCTTCGCCTTTATCAGAATCACCGAAGAAGTAGCGATGAGGTATATCATAATTGTCTTTGCCGTTTATATCAGCCAGAAAGCTTTTGCCGTCTTTAAGAGCACCTTGCTCCAATGCTTTGATTTCTTCAGGCGTTTTAGCTTCAACAAGCCCGATGATATCCCATTTCACCTGCTCAATAAAAGCGACCAGAGCGTCGGCTTCTTTCTGCACAGACAGCGCCTTATCATAGTTTTCCTTGACTTTGCCAGGAGTCAAAGCATAGGCCTGCTTAAACATAGTGTAGTTTCCATCAACCTTCGCCTTGAAAATGCGATTGGTTTCGACGATGCTGTCGTTCACCACTGTGAATGCCTGCAAAATATCTTTCGATACGTTGAGAGCAAGCATAGCGGTCAACACCAGATACATCATCGAAATCATTCGCTGACGCGGGGTTTCCGGACAATTCTTTGATCCCATAAATTACCCTTTCTTTAAATGATTAGACAATATACCTTATATTACTTGTTGAGGTTAACATTCATTGCAGAAAGCATGTTGCCATAAACGGTGTTGAGGGCAGCAAGATTTTTCGACAGAACGTTTGCCTGATCTTTGTAAGAACTCAGAGCGCCCATTGTCTGATTAACATTTTCGACAAAAGCACCGAGACTTTCCTGCATAGCATTGGCTTTTTCAACCTGTACATTGGCACCCTGCAGCTGCAATTCATAAACTGCATTGAGCGCTGACAGGTTTTTAGTAATACGCTGGATCTGGTCACCATAGGATTTTCCATCCACTGCACTGAAATCAATAGCTTCAGCTGATTTGGTGAGTGATTCAGCGCTCGAGGTATATTTCTGAGCGAGAGCGTGAGCAGCATTGGTAGCACCTTTAATACTATTCACATATTCTTCGGTTGCAGCAACATCAGTGTTGATTGCATTGGCAACTGCCTTGAATGAACCAGCAGTTTCGTTGGCATTGTTAGCAGCAGCTTTAACAGTTTCAACAAATTCATCATTAACACCTACAGTTTTGCTGAGTGAGTGAGCTGTTTTGTCATAAACATCTTTCAGACCTGAAACGCTTGTTGCAGCAGCACCAAGATTGGTTACAAAACCATCGGTAGCAGCAGCGGCGTCAGCAACACCTGAAAGTTTTCCAGCATTTACGCTGAGATTTTTCATTCCTTCACCAAGACTTGAAATAAGTTCAGGACCGATCTTGGCATCAGCAAGCATTTGGTCAAGTTCCTGTGTCACAGTTTTTCCGGTAGCATCGGATTTTCTTGGCTCCCAGCCGAGTTTTTCAGCTTCTTCGGGGTGATAAATTCCCCAAAGTTCAGGATAAACAAGACTCCAGTCCGGTTCAACGTGCATTGGTTCAAAAGCAGACGCAAAGAAAATGAGAGCTTCGGTACCCATACCAATCAAAAGCATGAGACCAGCACCAGGATAGTGCATAATTTTAAACAGAGCACCTAGGATTACAAGTGCTGCGCCCCAGCCATAAAGCTTAGACATGAAGTTTTTGTACCCTTTACTTTCAACAATTTGTTTAATACCCATAACCTGTTTTTTAAAAAATTTGACTTGTTGTGATTTTTGACCCTTTGATTTTATCTGTAAACATTTGACGAGCTTGGACCATCACCCTTCATGCGGCCCAAATAAGTCTGAACGTTTCTGAATCCAATATATGATTTACCGGTGTCCTGGAATTCGTACCAGCGTGAGCTGACTTCCATAAAGAATCCAATGTCTTTCCATGACCCACCACGAATGACTTTTCTCTTAAGTGCTTCAGGATCAGTGTCTTTTGCTTCATAAGAATAGTCCATATTCAAGTCATGAGCAAACTGATACGCTGATTCATCAAAAGCATTGCTTGACCATTCAGCCACATTTCCTGCCATATCGTACACCCCAAAATCGTTTGGAGCATAATGTCCAACAACCAGAGTGTGGAAGCCGCCATCATCAGGATAGTTGCCACGTAACGGTTTGTAGTTGCCAAGAAAACATCCATTGGAATTGCGGATATACGGACCTCCCCATGGATACTTAGCAAGGTCAAGACCACCACGGGCAGCCCATTCCCATTCGCTTTCAGTTGGCAATCTGAAATCATTAACAATGGCCTGTCCAATACCTCTCAGATAGTTGTGCAGATACTGTGTTCTCCAGATGGAAAAAGCTCTGGCCTGTTTCCAGTTGACACCCACAACCGGATAATGGTCGTATGCCGGATGCCAGAAATAGTTCTGAGTCATAGGTTCATTGAACGAATAGGTGAAATCGAACACCCAACACAAAGTATCAGGATATACATTAATAATGTCGCTCTTAATGAAAACCGAGCGGTCATTATAACCCTGAGGTCTGTTGCGCAATGAAGCGGGATCTTCGCTGCTCTTGATCTGAGCGTCGGTGAGCGGATTGCGGAAGTCTTTTCTTGCAGCTGCCTTGAAATCGATCCAGTAATACTGGAAGTTCAGTTTGCGGCTGTCGAATTCCTGGCGACGATAAAATTGCTCGTGTTCCGGCAGATACATCTGCGAAAGAATTTCGCGAACGGTTTCATCATCATCGTCATACCTCAGTTTGGTTTTCCAATCGAGGTACGGCGGATCCAAATCCTGACCATACTGGTCCTGAAGGATCAGGTACTCCTCGATTTGTTCGCCGAGTAACTGACGTGCAATGGAGTCACGTACCCAGTTAACAAACTGACGATACTCATTGTTGGTAATTTCTGTTTCGTCCATATAAAAAGCCTGGACAGACACTGTTTTGGCTGTCTGTAGCTGATTATAAGGTACGTCCTGGTCGTTCTGACCCATCACATAGCTGCCCATCGGAATGAAAAGCATGCCATACGGATCGGGTTGATACCAAGGTTCGCGATCCTGGACTCCCACCAGATTTCCGCGATCTGAGGTGTCGCAGCTGGTGATGACCAGAACAAGCAACACTAAAGCTGTCAGGTACTTCATATTTAATTGGAGGTTGGACTTCATGGGTGCAAATTTAATAAAACCTATCTCTTTTTAACGCAGTTTTTATCGCTGAGGTTTCACAAACAAAACTTTTTAGAGGAAACGCACATTTCTGTAGCTGTCTGGGGGAATTGTTATGACGATTTTAAAGCAATAGTTCAACATGATCTCATGACTACCGCTACTTCGTCCTCCTCCACCCATGGCAGAAGTGGTTACATCGTAGCTATAACCTATGCCCAGGGTCTCAAGACTTCTGTTTCCGGAATTAATGAAAGGCTGAGCGCCGAGCAAAATTGCAACAGCATCCTGGGTACGATAGCTCAGACCACCCCAGAACTGACTGTTATAAAACATCAGTGCGTTGATATCGAACTGGGTGCTTGCCAAATCAGATTTAATGAAAACTGAGGGTCTCAGCTCGAACTGAGGATTATTGGGCAGTTGATACTGATATCCACCAGTAAGGTAATAGTGACGTTTAAGTTGCGGGCTTCCAAGTGTGGTAACGGCAGAGGCAAGATCTGTCTGGCTTTGCATCAGCTGACTGGAAGACAAACCTGCATAGAAAACACCAGGTTTGTTGTAGTAAGCACCAAAAGAAAGGTCAAATACCATGTCACTCTCAACAGCCTGGCTGTTAATAAGAGGATCGTTATCGTGAACAGCAACAAACTGTGAAAAATCAATTTTCTTATTCAGAAAACCAGCCATGATGCCTAATCCAAGGGTTCCGCCCTTAAGAGGCATGCGGTAGGCATATCCGAACTTCACACCAATGTTATCTTCATAGCCGAGTTTATCTTTGTAAACAACCAGCCCAAGACCTCCATGGATCGGGTCAACATTGCTGTGAAGCGAAAACAACATGGTCTGTGGTGCAACGTTGTTTTCCACATTGTTTACCGTTTCGGTAAATCCCATCCATTGCTGGCGGAAGAGTGCTGTAGCACAAATGGCGTCGTGACTGCCGGCATAACCGGGATTGATGGCCATCTGATTAAACATGTTTTGAGTAAACTGAGCATCCTGCTGCGCGTTTGCCGCACCAGAAGCCAGAAATACTAAAAGCAGGAAAAGTAAATTTTTCCTCATAATCAAAAGTTTAGGTTGTCTTACCTTCAAAAAGTGCATAAAGTAACGAAGATTTTCTGATATCAGCAACATTTTGTTCATATTTTTTCAAAAGTTTTAAGGCTTTAATGAAAATAACTCCGATCGTTTAATGAATATTTTATACTGCAGAACTTTTTTTTAGTTTCATTTAATGAATGTTTTTTGATTTACCTATTTAAAAGAACCGCATAAGCGACTATTGAACATCGTTTCGGATAACATTGCAGCACTAAAAGCAAATGAATGTGAATTGCATGACAATACTGTCGTGAAAGCGTTTACTGGTGCAGATTACGAATGTGTATGCCTAATCGTTTCCACATGAAGAAAAAATCAGCGATAATTTAACATACAAGACATTTTGCTACATAAATTTCTGAAATGTCTGCCACCATCGGTCCGGCAGAATCTCCTGCATGGCTTCTTCATAATCCCGGTAACTGCACGGCACCATATAATGTCTCTCGAATTTCGAGAATAAATTATTTGGACATGAAACTTCCATCCACCAGCGGTCACTTACAGGACTGCGATAAAACGAAATATCAGACTGTGTTTCGTGCATTGAAACTATGTACTTCATCAATGCCGATTTATTCAAATGCGGGTCGTCGCCTTTGCGGCTGGCAAAACCATCGATAAAATACCACATCATCTGGGCAGCCAGGTGAGCAGTCATGCCGTCTCTGTCGTTGGCCGGGCACAATTCATAGATTCCTACTGATGAGAGTTTTTCGCTCAGGCCGGCATAGCGCATAATCTGACAGGCATCTTCGCCATTAAAACCATTGGGCGATGGAAATGACGATGCCGGACAATCACTGATCCGGATAGCTGACATGTCGAAAGAAAGCAGGTCAGCATTGCGTATCAGCGGCTCCGTTTCTGTCATAGCCGATTTTGCCTGACCCAGGCGGGTGCCGTCGAAAAACAGTTTTTTCATTAAGGCAATGGCTTCCTGCTCAACCATATAGGTCTGATAGCCGAGATTGGAATAATTGAAAAGGAAATTCGGATCTCTGAAAATTATTTTATTGAGCCATGATTCATTATGAAAAGCCTCCTCCGATTTACCAATATCAAAGCGGGAATCAACAGAAAGGATGTTGATGATCCGGCCTCTTTTCTCGTAGGCGAGATAATTAGCATAGGTGAGATCCTGACTGCCGCCCAGCATCAATGGGACAACATTCAATTTCAGTAAAATGCTGACAACCTCGCTCACAGCCTCGTAAGTATCATCGACCGACATGCCGGTCTTCAGATTTCCAAGATCAGCTATTGCCACATTGGGAAAATGGTTCTGTAAGGCATAAAAGTAAGGTCTCACGGCGTCAGCGGCAAATGAGGAGTCACGTTCACTTTGCGAATTGCGGCTTTCCGGCACTCCAAAAATGGCGATCTGAATGTTTTCCGGATCTGGAAAGACATCACCAAGATTAAATGAAACACCTGCACCAATCTGCCCTGGCAGAAATTTTTCCGGAAACATTGAACTATCAACCGGCTCGAAATACAGCTGCAGCTCTTCCATCTTTTATTTCGTTTTTGTTTTGGCTACGGTAGCCTTTTTTGCAGTGGTTTTCTTTGCTGTCGCTTTCTTCGCAGTAGTTTTCTTCGCTGTAGTCTTCTTTGCGGTAGTTTTCTCAGCGGTAGGATTCTCTGTAGTTGTTTTTTTCGCGGTTGTTTTCTTCGCGGTTGAAGTCGTCGCCTTCTTCTTTGTGGCAGGTTTGTCTTTTACGGCAAATTTCTTTGCTTTGGAAGCTTTGGCCGATTTTTGATTTCTGGCAGGTTTTTCCGGATGCTCTTTTACGATTTCCAGAATTTCAGCACACGAAAGAGTATCGTATTTCCGACCTTTTCCAAGTGGATAATTTTTGCCTTTATATTTGATGTAGGGGCCAAAACGGCCTTTAACAATCTGCAATTCCGCGTCTTCTTTAAACGTCTTCAGCACACTATTGCGGTCTTTTTCCTGCTTATTGGCAACAATTTCGAGTGCGGTGGCAAGATTGACCTGAGTCGGATTTATGTCGCGCGGAATTGAATAGAATTTGCCTTCAAAGCGAACATAGGGGCCAAAACGGCCAACCGATACAACCACCTCGTTACCATCTGATTCACCCAATATTTTTGGGAAACAGAAAAGTGCCAGAGCCTCTTCGAGTGTCACTCCGTCGATAGTCTGACCTTTCAGAAGGCCAGCGAAACGTGGCTTTTCCTCATCGGTCGATTCACCGATCTGCGCCATGGGACCAAATGGTCCGAGTTTGGTATATACGTTCTTCTTCGTTGCGGGATCAACACCAAGTAGTCGTTCTCCGTGGTATTTGCCGGTTGTTTTGTCAATGTTTATAACCTGAGGGTCAAAATCTTTGTAGAAATTGGCAATCAATACGTTCCACTTTTTCTTTCCATCGGCAATTTCGTCGAAGTCTTTCTCAATGTTTGCAGTGAAATTGTAATCGATAATGTTTAAGAAATGTTCAATCAGGAATTTCGTGACAATGATACCAAGATCAGTTGGGAACAACTTGTTTTTCTCGCTGCCGAACTTTTCTGTTTCAACTGTTCTTTTAATAGCTCCCTTGGCCAACACCAGCGAAATATATTTCCGCTCAACCGGTTGCCGGCTTTCTTTAATCACATATTCGCGCCTTTGAATAGTAGAAATGGTCGGTGCATACGTACTCGGTCTGCCAATACCCAAATCTTCGAGCTTTTTAACCAGCGATGCTTCACTGTATCTTGGTGGTTGTTGCGAGAATCTCTGCTCTGCAACAATATTCTGAGAAGATAGTTTCTGACCTTCTTTGAGTTTTGGCAACTGGCCTTTGTCTTCGTCCGAAGCATCATCATCGCGTGATTCTTCATAGACTTTCAGAAAACCATCGAAGATAATCACTTCGCCTCTGGCAACAAAATACTGCTGCGCTCCGGAAATATCGATCTGAATTGAGGTCCGTTCAATTTTGGCTTCCGACATCTGCGAAGCAACTGTACGTTTCCAAATAAGCTCATACAGTTTTTTCTGAGCGGCCGGGCCTTCAATTTCGCGGTTGCTGGCATAAGTCGGACGAATTGCTTCGTGGGCTTCCTGCGCACCCTTGCTCTTGGTGGCAAATTGTCTGGATTTGGAATATTCCGGACCAAACGATTTCTCAATTTCCTCCTTGATGGTTCCAATGGCGAGCTTCGACAGATTCACGCTATCGGTACGCATATAGGTGATAAGTCCTGCCTCGTAAAGCTGCTGAGCAATAGTCATGGTTTGAGAAACCGAAAATCCGAGCTTGCGGGCAGCTTCCTGTTGCAGTGTTGAAGTAGTGAAAGGGGGTGCCGGATTGCGGGTGCCGGGTTTTATTTCAATCTTGCCAACTGAAAAAGCGCTGTCCTTGATTTTATCAAGAAACATCATGGACTCTCGTTCATTCTCAAAACGCTCATTGAGTTCAGCATTCAGAGAATCTTTGCCGGCTTCGAAAAGGCCATTGACGCGGAATTCAGAGGTGCTCGTAAACTGATTGATATCATCTTCACGTTCAACAATGAGTCGAACTGCCACAGACTGAACACGGCCAGCCGACAAAGCTGGTTTCACTTTTTTCCAAAGCAATGGTGACAATCTGTAACCGACCAGGCGGTCAAGAACCCGTCGGGCTTGTTGAGCATCGACAAGATTTACATCAAGACTTCTGGGATTCTCAATAGCTTCGAGAATAGCCGTTTTTGTGATTTCGTGAAAAACGATGCGTTTTGTTTTTTTGATGTCAAGATTCAGCGCTTCGGCGAGATGCCAAGCAATGGCTTCTCCTTCACGGTCTTCATCAGTCGCGAGCCAGGTGGTTTCGGCCTGTTTGCTAAGCTTCTTTAACTCACTGACAATCTTCTGTTTATCTGGCAAAATAATGTACAAGGGCTTAAAGCCGTTTTTTACATCAATGCTCAAATCTTCTTTTTGCAGGTCGCGGACATGGCCGTAGCTAGACAGTACCTGGAAATCTTTTCCAAGAAATTTCTCAATGGTTTTTGCTTTTGCCGGTGACTCAACGATTACTAAATTCTTCGCCATTCTCTCAAATTTTCCGCAAATTAAATGAATAATTATGGGATATCTTCATAAAACTTTTCAATTAATTTCCTTGTTGTCTGATTTTCAGTCCTTTGAGCCGTTACAATTAAAGGTATGAATTCTCTTTAGGGGTTTAGAGTCTGTCTAAAAATGATGTCGAAGGCAAAAACAACATTCCACCGTCCGAAAGCGACGTAGGAGCTGAAGGACATGGAACCGTTGTTTTTGGCATTGTTACGACGGTTCCATGTTCCGGCATTAATGTTAATTTTCAGCTCAGATGTTTGCAGGAACGGTGGAATGTCGCAACAATTAACTATTTTAGACAGTCTCTAAAGCTTTGCGTAAACTTTCATATTTGTAACTTTGCCGTGAAATGAATGTAAAGAGAAAGAAATTATACATTGAGACTTACGGCTGCCAGATGAATGTGGCCGATAGCGAAGTTGTTGCATCTATACTTAAAGATGAAGGCTACGATGTTTGCACCGATGCAGCAGGCGCCGATCTGATTCTGGTGAACACCTGCAGCATACGCGACAATGCCGAAAAGAAAGTTTTGGCACGCGGACGACAGCTGCAGGCGCTGAAGAGAAAAAATCCGAATCTGCGTGTCGGTATAATTGGATGTATGGCGGAACGATTGAATGAAACCATATTCGAAAAACTCGCTGGGGTTGATCTTCTGGCCGGACCCGACAGTTACAAAAAACTTCCGGAGCTTCTGAAAGAAGTGGAATCGCACCAAAAAGCTTCGGATGTAATCCTGAGTACAACCGAAACCTACGAAGACATTGATCCGGAACATTTTCAGACTGGAAGCATCACCGCATTTGTTTCCATTATGCGCGGATGCAACAATTTCTGCAGTTACTGCGTGGTCCCATACACGCGCGGACGCGAACGCAGCCGACCGGCAAGCTCAATTATGCACGAAATTAAATTATTGGCCGAACAAAATTTCAAAGAAATAACGCTGCTCGGGCAGAATGTAAACTCCTATCATGTCATTGAAGACTCAACGGAATACCGCTTCCCCGCCCTGCTTGATAAAGTTGCAAAAGAATTTCCGATGATGCGGATCCGTTTTGCCACGAGCCATCCGAAAGATTTATCGGAAGAACTGGTGAAGATAATGGCGAAAAACGACAACATCTGCAAATCGATGCACCTGCCCGTACAATCTGGATCCGATGCGGTTCTTCAGCGCATGAACAGAAAATACACGTCGGCAGAATATTTGAAAAAAATTGATTTGCTTCGAAAACATATGCCCGATATTACCATCAGCACCGATGTTATTACCGGCTTTTGTGGCGAAACCGACGAAGATCACCTTGCGACGATTGAACTGATGAAAAAAGCAGATTTCTATTACGCCTACATGTTTAAGTACAGCAAACGCGATGGCACCGCTGCTGCCAAAATGCAGGACGATGTTCCGGAAGAAACCAAATCGGAAAGACTGACCGAAATAATAAAAGTACAACAGGAACTTTCGCTTCAAAACAACAAACGCGATATTGGGAAAACATTCGAAGTGCTGGTGGAAGGATGTTCTAAACGCTCAAAAAAACAAATGTTTGGCCGCACAGGGCAAAATAAAGTTGTTGTATTTGATGCTGAAAATCTGATTCCAGGCACGTTCGTGAAAACAATAATTACGGATTGTTCAACGGCGACGCTGAAAGGGAAGATTGTTTAATTCTGATTTGACATCAGCGAAATCAAGTCCACCACGCGGTTTGAATAACCATATTCATTGTCGTACCATGACAGCAATTGGACAGTGTTTCCATTCAATACTTTTGTAGCCAAAGAATCGAAGACACAGGAATTGGGATTGCCAATAATATCGCTCGAAACAATCGGGTCCTCGCAATAGCTCACAATTCCCTTCATGTTGGTCCTGCAGCTGTATCTCACAGCCAGATTCAGCTCTGTAATAGTCACAAGCGAGTTTAGTCTGATGACAAGCTCAGTAAGCGCTCCGTCAGGCACAGGCACGCGGGTAGCGATTCCGCTGAAGCGATCACCAAGCTCCGGCATCACTTCGAGCACACATTTGATGGCCGTTGAAGAGGTCGGAATAATATTGACGCCCGCATTGCGGCCCCGGCGCAGGTCTTTGTGCGGCGAATCGATCAGCTGCTGATTATTGGTGTACGGATGAACCGTATTCATAAATGCAGTTTCGATACCAAATTTATCATTGATTATTTTTAGCAATGGCGCAACACAATTGGCTGTGCATGAAGCATTCGAAACTATATTGTCGTTTTTTGTCAGCAAAGTTTCATTTACTCCGATAATAATGGTTTTATCAACCGGTGACACAGCCGGACAAGTAAGTATTACTTTTTTAGCTCCGGCATCGATGTGTTTTTGCAGCGATTCCCGGTCTTTGTTTTTGCCACTTGAATCAATGACGATTTCAACGCCCCATTTCTTCCAAGGAATTTCGGTAGGAGAAGTAACCCGGCTAACCTGAATTTCGCGCCCGCCAACGATTACTGAATTTTCGCCAGCAGAAATAGTTTCGTTCAGCATCCCAAAAACAGTATCGTATTTCATCAGATACAACAGCGAGTTTTCCGGCATCGGATCATTGATTCCGGCAATTTCGATTTCCGGATGATTTAACAGAATGCGGAAAACCATTTTCCCGATACGGCCAAAGCCGTTTATCCCCACCTTGATTTTTTTCATTTCAATTTCAATAACACGACAAAAGTAAAGGTTTTATTTTCAATGTTCAAATACGTTTTTTTCGATACTTTGTCTTTGAAAATCGTCAATCAAACAGTAACAATAGAGATAATAAACCATGCATTGTTAAAAAATAATGCCCCCAGGTTTTGACATCAGTTCAATAAAACCGTTTATTTGTAAAAAACACAGCTGCTATGGCAAAAACAACTCAAAAACAGAAAAAGATTTTCGTACTTGATACTTCGGTAATATTGTATAATCACAGTGCTATTTTCAGCTTCGACGACAATGACGTAGCCATGCCCATTTCAGTGCTTGAGGAATTGGACACTTTCAAGAAAGGCAATGATACCAAAAATTATGAAGCTCGCGAATTTATTCGCATTCTCGATAAAATGTCGGACAATCAGCCCATCAACGACTGGATAAAAATTGAGCGTGCACGCGGCATGTTCACTGTTATCATGGACGAAACGAGCAATCCGGACGCAACCAAATTGTATCACAGCGATAAGGTTGATCATCGAATTATTAATGTGGCCATCAAGCTTTCGCAAAAATATAAAGACCGCAAAGTTATTTTGGTTTCAAAAGACATCAATCTGCGACTGAAAGCCAAAGCGCTGAATATTCTTGCCGAAGATTTCGAAACCGGCAAGGTGAAAGACGTTGAAGGTCTTTATACCGGGATGACATTGGTTGAAGGATTGACAAAAGAAACCATTGATTCTATCTATCAAAACGGATTCTGTCTGCCTGAAGAAATAGGTGTAAAAAAACCTATTCCCAATCATTATTTCATTTTGCGAAACACGACAAATTCGGTGCTTGCTTATTTTAATCCTATTACAGGCAACGTCGAAAAATTAGAAAAGAAAGCATCGTATCGGATCATGCCACGCAATGCTGAACAGGTTTTTGCGCTGCATGCCATCATGGCGCCCGAAATTAAATTAGTTACACTGCAGGGCGTTGCAGGTACCGGGAAAACGCTGCTGGCGCTGGCCGGAGCATTGGAACAAAAAAAATTGTATAAGCAGATTTACCTTGCACGCCCGATTGTTCCACTCAGCAACAAAGACATTGGATTTTTGCCGGGTGACATTAAGAGCAAGCTAAACCCATATATGGAGCCACTTTTCGACAATCTGAAATTTATTAAAAATCAATTTGGCGACAAAGATGCCACCCAAATTGATGAGCTGCTTGAAAAAGAAAAATTGGTAATTACCCCATTGGCATATATTCGCGGACGAAGTCTGAGCAACATTTGCTTTATTGTCGATGAAGCACAAAACCTCACCCCTCACGAAGTGAAAACAATTATCACACGCGCCGGAGAAGGAACCAAGATTATTTTCACCGGTGACATTCACCAGATCGACACGCCATATCTAGATTCGCAAAGTAACGGACTCAGCTATCTGATCGATAAGGTGAAGCATCACGCATTGTACGCCCATGTGAAACTCGAAAAAGGAGAACGCAGTGAGCTGGCGAATCTTGCTAACGATTTGCTGTAAATAAAAAGAGGCTTTCCAGAAACTGGCAGCCTCTTTTTTTTAAGAGATAGATTGCAAATTAATGTCGTATCACTTCTTCCCACCTTTGTGAGAATTGGATTGACCGGGGTTTGATTTATGCGATCTGTTTGTTTGTGTAGCTTGATTCTGTTTAGTCCCCTGCGATTTTTGCTGAACAGGATAATTCCCGTGCGATTGAGGTGAAGGTTTTACATAGTTATTATGTTTCACCTGCGGCCTGTAGGTATGGAATTGGTTCCCGGAAAATTTCTGGCCGGGCTTATCGTTGTCCTTAATTGCATAAGGAGTGAATTTTTTGCCATTATACTTCTCCACCTCATGTTTATTGGGCCCCATGTTGTACCATGAATTATTCGCATGGCCCTTCCTGAAATTTTTTATCTCCCTGGAATTGTGAAAAACCATTCGGTTATATGAAGCATTTACATAATAGTAATTCTTATTGTTCCTTTTGCCAAAATCATGACCTTTTACATACATCCATCGGTTGTATGGTGCACGATAGTTGTTGCTGAATGTTGGCCCCATAGGCTCCCAAACGTAGTACCCGTTTGTGTTTCTCCAGTTGACCCATCCCGGGCCCCATTCGTTGCCTGGAATCCATAATGGACCGTAGTTGGCGTCGTTATACCAGCGGCCATAGTGAAACGGAGCCCAGCCCCATGGGTAATTGGAGACCCATGCCCAGCCCTCATCGGTATAGGCCCAATAACCGTTGGTAGCGTAAGGTGTAAACCCCGGTGCTACATTTGGCTTCCATACATAACCGTGATTAGGAACGGCTAGCCACGTGCCATATGGACTCAATTCAGTATAAAAAATCTGACTGCTTACATCGCGTTTTGCTGAGGCTTTTTGAGGATGAATCAATAAACCTAAACAAAGTATAAGCATTAGCGAAACAACTGTTGTTCTCATAATTTCATTATTAGTCTGGTGAAAATATCAATTAATAAAGGTAATTCCGCTCACACATTGGCATGTTACACTAATCATGAAATATGTTACATGATTAACAGATTGGATGATGCCCGCAACGAATGGAAAAAGTAAAACCGGGAAATCAAAAAAATCGTAAGTTTGCCGCTTGAAACTCAAAGCAGTAATACCAAATATTTTCACAGCCGGCAATATGTTGTCCGGTTTGAGTGCTATTGTAATTGCGCTCGGGCCCTGGTATTATATTGAATATGCGTTTTATTTCATTCTGATTGCAGCAGCGTTCGATCTTTTTGACGGAATTGTTGCACGCCTGTTAAAAGCACAATCAGCTTTCGGTAAAGAATTTGATTCGCTTTGCGATGTGGTTTCATTTGGAGTAGCGCCTGCCATCATTACCATCAGAACCATTCAGCAATATTCAGAGCCATGCAACGATCTGTGGTGCCAGCAAACATTGCTGTTTATCGCACCCATGATTTTCGCGCTGGCTGCAGGAATCAGGCTTGCATGGTTCAATACCGACGAACGTCAGACTAAAAGTTTTCTTGGACTACCCTCGCCTGCAGCAGGAATGGCACTTGCATGCACCAGTCTGTTCTGGGCAGAATTATATGGCGAAGAAAAAGTACTGGTAATTCTAACATTCGCATCATTTATTTTTGCAGTTCTGATGCTCCTTCCGATTCCACTGCTTTCACTTAAGCTCAACGATAAAAAAAGCATCACGCTGGCTATAGTTCTTTTACTGGTTGCTGTTCCAATGTTTATATTCCTGCAACTGGCCGCCATTGCACCATTGATAGTGGTTTATTTACTTGCCTCACCCATCATCGGATATTTCGCAAAAATGTTTTCGAAGTCTGATGACACTAATCTTTCCTGAAAACTGCTCCGTATGAAATTGCCTCAGAAACGTTTTATTTGCATCGGTGAAACCGTTTACGATATTTTGTTTAAAGAAGATAAGCCCATTGAAGGAACCCCTGGTGGCGCTATGCTCAATACATCCGTGTCGCTCGGACGCCTGGGCGAAAACGTAGTGCTGGTGGGCGATTACGCAAAGGATGCCATCGGAAGACTGATCGAAAAATTCCTTGTTCGCAATCAGGTCTCGCTCGATTTCATGAAAAGCTACGACAATGGATTATCGCGCATTGCCATTGCCGTTTTAAACGAAAACAACGATGCAGAATATTCATTTTATAAAATCAGAAAAGAAGGGCAAGCCGAATTAATTTATCCGGATCCTGATAAAAATGATCTGATTATGTTCGGAAGTTTTTACGGAATTAAGGAAGAAATTCGTGAAGGGTTGACATCCTTTCTTCATCGTTGCCGTGAATCGGAGAGCATTGTCTTATATGATCCGAACTTCAGAAAAAATCACATGAAAATCAAGGATCAGGTAATGCCCATGATACAGGAAAACATGCGTCTGGCGCACATTACCAAGGGATCGGATGAGGATTTCAATAATATTCTTGGTACAAATGATCCGAAAATTGTGTACGATTTTGTGAAAACGCAGGGCGGACATGTACTTATTATGACAGCCAATAAATATGGGGTAACTCTTTGTACGCCTCAGATTCATAAACACTATCCGGTGAAAGATATTCCGGTAATCAGCACCATTGGAGCCGGCGACACTTTCAATGCGGGACTGCTCTATGCATTGAGCCATACACATATTTCGCCCGCTGATCTTGAAACATTACCAGAAAAAAACTGGGACAAAATAATCCGCACCGCCATTCAGTTTGCCGAGCATGTGTGCATGAGCTACGAAAATTATTTGTCGTGGGATTTTGCGCGCGAAGTTGAGAACGGTCACTGAGCAATATCCGAGGCTGTCTCAAATCAACATCTTCTTAAAAAACAATATTCCATCGTCCGAATGCGACGTAGATGCGTGAGGATATGGAATCGTTGTTTTTTAAGCTGTTACGACGATTCCATATCCCGGCCTGAGCCAATTTGTCAAATACAAAGCAGGCCGGAATATGGAATATCGTAACGATTATTAGTTTTGAGACAGCCTCTGTTTACTCCTACCTGCTCAGCTCCCAAATTACTTTTCCGTCAAAACGGATATAGCCGGTTCTATCAAGATAATTCACTCTGTACACTCCCTGCTGCACCCGCTCAATTCGCGTGAATTGTGGCGAAACATGATATTGCCCGTATACATCTGAGAAACCATACATACCATTGGCCGTAGCAATGAAGCGGCCGCAGGAGGGCATTGAAATATCGCTCCATTTACTGAACGGATAGGAAATTCCAGTCTCGAAGTTATAAAGATAATAACCATCGCGATTCAGAATGTAGATTTTATTACCCGCATTGCGTGGCTTTACAGTGCCGGAAAAATATTCCTTTCCTGTTTTATCAACAAGTATGAAGAGACTTCCCTGCCTGATAGTCGCAAGTCCGTTCTCATCAAATGACGAAGTTGCGGTGAGACGATTGCGATACAAAATTAATTGAATATTTCCGGTAGTATCAATCACATATGTTTCATCCTTCGTAGAAACGATAGCAAGATTTTGCGCAAACGATGCGGCCTTGTTATATGGCCCCAGCAGCTTGTTTCCGGCAAGATCGTAATAATATAACCGACTTTTCTTTGTGACCAGAACTCTGTCATTGCCCACCAGCAGCGGTCTGTCGGAATTAAATGCACAGACTTCAGTTCCATCCGAACGAATTAAAACAAAGCCGAGCCCTTTCTTTATGCTGTAATAACCGTCGCCGGCATCGGAAATTACTTTGGATTTTTTTGTTATGATTTCCCCTTCTGCGTTTACAAGTTGTGACGTTTTTCGTGAAATAATACGGTTGTTATTGGTGTCCGGCGGCGTTATACGATTGTATCTGCATTTCAATAATTCTTTTCCTGATCTGTCAATCAATCCAAATCCATTCTTGTTGAAAACAACAGCTGATCCGTTAATAAACGGATTAGCACGGAGCCATGCGGGTTTGATAACAACAGTGCCTGATTCATCAATGTATCCGAACAAATTGCCTGGTTTCACAGGGGCCAGTCCTTCGCTGAAATCAAGTGCCTCTCTGTAAGCCGGCTCTATGAGCCATTCCCCGTCGGTGCCAATATAACCGAATCGGCCACCTTTTATTGTAACTGCAGCTTTCCCTTCGGAAAATGATGAAGCTTTCCGGAATTTATTTTCAATAACCATGTTTCCCTGCCGGTCGATATAGCCATAGCGCGAGCCCTTTTTTACCATGGCCAGATCTTCTGAAAACGGCAATACGCGCGAATATACAGTGTCGGAGATGACATGACCGGTTGAATCAATATAGTACTGCATTCTGCGGCTCACAAAAGTCAGCATGTTGCAATATCGCTGTATCTGCGACTCCAAAATGGAAGGGTAGCTGTATTTGTGCACAAACAACGGTCGTGCATTTCCAACCGGAATGTTATTCAACCCCGGATCGAGACGGCCGGCGAGGCCTTTCTGCAGAACCAGCGAATCGGCATCCGGTGCAAAAATGAACAGCTTTTTATTTTTCATTGCCGCGATGGTGAATGCATCGACTGGCTTCAGAAAAGTTGTGAGCGGAGTGAAAGCAGCACTCACATTGCAAATGCGTTTATCGGTGCTTTTCTGTTTTTTTTCAGCAACATAGCATGAATCGAATCTCCAGACTTTTGCATTGCCGCGCCAGGCATCGATGAACTGAACCGATGGACGGTAAGTAGCACCGGTATATGATACTGTGCGCCAGTTTCCGGCTGTATCGATGGCAACGGCGAAATTTCGGTCAGAATTATAATACGGCGTCATCGTATTGCGGTTACTCTCCAATAATTGCCGCTGAAAATGGTTGAAATAAATGAACATGAATTCACTTGGAGCTATTATTCTTGAAGTATTATGATCAATAACACCAAATCGGATGCGGCCCATGAAGGTAAGTGGCCCAATCCTGAAGTAGCTGGTGTCACCGAAAATTCCTGTCAATGAAATATTACGGAGCTCATCCTTTTTTGCATAATCGTAGATGGGTGGTACAAAATATCGGTCATTGACGGCATCATACAACCCGAATTTTTTCAATACCGAATCGCGCCGCCAGGCAAGCGCTATACGCGAACCGGCTGTGCCAATCAATGAAGTCACTTGCGATCCCGATACTTCTAACCTGCGATAGTTGCTGAAATTCAGCAGGGGTTCGAGTGTTGAGCCATCCCAACTAAAAAATTCCATCACCCCGCCCCGTGCGCATTTCATGCGCGAGTTTCGCAAGGTTATTTCATCGTAACACAATTCAGTCAAAACATTTCCTCTCGAATTCATAACACCGCAAAATCCGTTGTTATAAACCTTCCACAACCCATCAGGCATCGGGCGGATGTTAGAATAAAGCGGATCGCATATTCGGTTGCCGGCTGTGTCGAGCAGCATAAATTTTTCAAAGGATACTCCGGCTATTATTCCTCGGCCGTCAATCATGTCAAGCCGAAAATACAAATTGTCATTGATCTGTTTGAAATTTTCATCCAGCAACCTGTATCCATCCGGATCGGTGAGTGCGACTGTCCATCGTTTACCTGTAACAGTATCCGTCATTGTGCGAAAACTTTTATAGACCGGGCCTAAAATTTCACCGCGCCCAGGTTTATACAAACCGCGCAATCCACTCATTCCAATAACAAAGATACTATCCCGAAAATAAAAAAGTTCCTCGTATTTCTGTTCGGTCAAAGGAATTCCCTCTTTGCTCAAAAGCCAATTGTAACCCGTATTCACAATGAAATTATCATCAATCGCAGTTGAAGTAATATCGGCCTCACTCAAATCCAATTCTAGTTTTCTATCACTGTAAACCGAGTGCCATTGACGGCCTGATGCCGAATAGAGTGAGTAAAAAGGAGTGGCTCTAATTTCATTTATTCCTTCGAGAAGGAACTTTGCGCGTGCATTGGCGCCTAAACGAATTACCTTACCGGAAGCCGTGTGCAGAATGGCCGTACTGTCGTTGTTGCGGAGTTCAATAAGTGCGTTGGCGGTAATATAATTGTCATATTTGTCGTCAATAACAGGTGCTCCGATTGGTGAAACAACGCCAAAATGAAAATCCCTGTTTTTGAAAATGTAAAAGCCGCGGTATTCAAGAACTTCATCCGAAGCAATTTCAACATCAAAAGCCCCTCTGCTGTTATAAACCGCAATTGAACTTCCATTTACGCAGAAGTATTTTCCATTTCCGGCTTTTCGTATGCTTGTATATTTTAGCGGAATAATGAGTTCCCCATTTTGATCGGCCACTCCGCTCATCCCGCCCCGGGTTACAATAAAACGTTCGGACGAGATGACTACGATGTCATCGTAAAAACCGGTAATCAGAGAAGAAGTTGCAGGCGAAAAAACAGCTTTGCCGGTAGGCCCTGTTACAACATATACGTTGAAAGCCCTGTCGTGATTTATTTCGGCAAACTGCGGCAGTAACACCACCGCTCCTGCAGTATCAATCAGGCCGTAATTCTGACTCTGCCTGACAATAAGCAACTGGCCGGATTGCTGACAGAATCCGGCCTTGAGAAGCAAGAGTAATAAAATTGCCTGAAGAATCCTCATGCAATGAAGAATCAGACTTGACAAATCAGGCCATTCAAATCCTCACGCGATTTTATTGGCATAGCTGTTTTCTGAAGCTCAAATTCAACAACCTCGTCTTCCTCGGCACGCAACAATACACCAACATCTTTGCCCACGTATGCCTCTCCCTGCTCATTTACAGCTACATACATCACTTTTTCACCCGTTGGCAGAAGGGTCGAATAATATGCATTTTCAGGCGTGCATTCCATGGTCACATTTCTTTCAATCAATACCTGATAAATTCTGATATCTTTATTCAATTCATTGCCATCGGCAAAGAAGCGGATTTTCAGTCTTTTCGGATTAAGAAATCTGAAAATCAGATCCCAGTTGCAGGTACCCAGCGAACTGATTTCCATGGTGCGCCGATAAACATTGCTGTATTCAATCAGACTTGCCGTCTGTTCACCCAGTTTTTGCATACTCTTGTCGGCCTGAGCAATCACATCGGCCTTATCTGATGGATCGACCGGAACTGGAACCACCGATGTTTTAAATGTACGCTCGGTACTTTTAAGCACAATCACATAAGCTCCGGGCTGGCTCTCATCGCGCGAAATCTGCGTATCGGGCCAGTTTAAATCAAAGATCCACTGTTCTTTTTCGGGATCAGAATACTTTTTATTGCCGCTGAATTTCCACATGATTTCCTTCATGTCGGCCAGCTCTTTATACATGGTATAGTTCACATTAATATCAAATACAAAATCATCCACTGTGCGGACATTCTTTTTCACATTGATACTAGCGTTCTCTTCAGTTTCGATTACCGGAGGTTCCGGAGCAAGTGGTTCAGCGTCCTGAGTAGTCAGATAGCGCCATTTACCCGCAACAGTATCGAACTGATAGAAGTTGAAGCCGGTGGTTTGATCGGCCCAGGGAGACGCCTGCGAAACGGTTACCGATTTGCCGTCGGCTATTTTCAACTTTTCGCCTTGAGGTGTTTCAGCATCGATGGTGAACATGCCGGCCGATTCAAAATAATGTGTCTCACCGGCACTGTCGTATTGCATCGGTATTCCACTGAGAATGACTTCGGCCTGATTCATATATTCCTCATATTCCACCTGGGCTTTACCTTTATAAGGTTTGTTGTCGGCGCCAGTGAGCGAATTTGCAGGAATAAAAATTGTACTGCCACTTTCTATTGTAAGCAGCGTGTCTTTGGTCGGGTCAATGCTGAATACATTTGTACCCATATCAACTTTTGCCACAGGAGGAGAGATTTTGCGGATCGCTGCATTCTTGTCGTTTCCGCAGGAATATGCAAATATTGATATTCCTAACAGTAAAACTAAAAACTTAGTATTCATAACTTCCTGGTTTATTTTTCTTGTTTGAACGGATAAAATTAAACTATTATTTTGCATTTGTCAACTATTCTTAATATTTCTTTAATATTTTAGTCTTTTTTTTACACATTTTATTCATCTATTTGATTTTCTGCCTCTTACGTTTTAACAAAAATAGCTTTATTTAACATAGTTAAGTTCTTTTTTACATGACAAATGAATATATGACTGAAAAATAGCAAAATAGATTAGTGGCATGATTTTTAATAAGCGACGGCGAAAAAATATCGGTGAAAATAAACAACTGGTGTTTTTCATTGAATAATTACCTAATTTTGTAAAAAAAGAAAAACCATGAAACACTTCCTAATCTTTCTGGCTGTACTATTTGTCAGCAGTATATCATTCGCTCAAATTGACATTGGTGGAAAAATAAAAGATAAGGCTCAGGAGCGACTGGAAAACAAGACCGACAAAACGATTGATAAGGGTTTTGATAAGACCGAAGAAGGCGTGAATGGCGTTTTCAAGAAAAAAGACAAAGAGAATGACAAAGATAAAAACAAGGACGGTGAAGGTGAAGGTGGAAACGAAGGAGTTGTTGAAGACAATGAGTCTGGTGATGAAACAGAGGGTGAAGCTGCCTCGGAAAATACTGTAAAGCTTGAAAGCTACTCACAATACGACTTCATCCCCGGTGACCAGGTGCTGTTTTTCGAGGACTTTTCGCAGGATGCCATCGGCGACTTCCCGGCACTTTGGACATCAAACAGCAGTGGGGAAGTAAAAACCGTCAATATAGCTCCAGGCAAATGGTTTCATTTGAATGGGGAAGATGCTACCTATTGTTTTTCAAAAGACATCGCATTTCCTGATAATTACATTATTGAATTTGATATAATTCCGGATGCAGTCTACGGTAGAGGTATTATGTTTACGCTCTATCAAACCGACCCCGACAATATGCACGAAATTGAAGATGCATTATATCCCGGACTATATGGATTGCATATTACCTTAGGAGCTAACGGATGGTATACTAAAGGGTATGGAGAAACTAAAGACTGGCTTGAAGGAAATGCATCAAAAAATCCTGTTGTAAAAGAAAAAGTCAATCATGTTACTATCTGGATTCAGAAGCGCCGCGTACGCATTTATCATTTGGGAGCTAAAGTCCTTGATGTACCAACCAATATTTATGCTGAAGGAAAATTCAATCGCTTCCGCTTTTTTGGATGGGATTGCAATAGTTTCCCGCTTGTCACCAATATTAAAGTTACTACAGCAGCACCCGATATGCGCAGCAAACTGCTGACTGAAGGAAAAATTATCAGCTACGGTATTTATTTCGATAGCGGTAAAGATGTTGTAAAATCAGAGTCCCGCGGATCGTTGAACGAAATTGCCAACATCCTGAAAGAAAATCCCGATATGCGAATTAAGGTAGTTGGTCACACCGACAGCGATGGTGATGACGCAATGAATCTCGACCTTTCAAAACGTCGCGCTGCCAACGTGAAAGAAGCGCTCGTTAAAGATTTTGCCATTGACGGGAACCGCATTGAAACAGATGGCAGCGGCGAAAGTCAGCCTATTGGCCCTAACGATTCCGTTGAAAATAAATCGAAAAACCGCCGCGTGGAATTTCTGAAACTGTAAACACTATTAAGACTATTAACCATGAAAAAATTCAGTCCGCTGTGGATATTGCTTGCAACATTAATTGTGTTTGCAGGCTGCAAAAAAGATGAACCGGGTCCAGACGATACAACGCCAACTACCCCAACCAACAGTGTTTTCACTTTCTACAAAGCAGGCGCCACCTGGACCTACGATACTTATGACTCAGACCCAGGCAGCCCTCATATTAACCAAACATACACCATCAACAGTATCAATGCTCAGAAATATGCAAATGTAACCTGGGAAATTGGTTGGGGTTATACAATAACTCAGGAATGGTTTGCCGACGACACCAAATTTTCGATGCTCTGTTCACAGGGTGGTGGAACAATGCTTGTGTTCTGCGATGCAAATCCAACTGTTGGCGAAAAATGGGGTGAAGCATTCCCCGACACCGTTGGTTTTATTAATGACTCCTGCTCCATTGTTGCATTAAACGAGACAGTAACAGTTCCCGCAGGCACTTTTACCGACTGTATAAAAATTCTTGAAACCACCGACCAGGACCCGATTTACTATAAGTATATCTGGCTGAGTCTGGCTCATGGAGTGATTAAAACCGAAGGCACTACGACCGAAGATTATCCGACTATTATTTATGAGGATTTGAGTTCACACAATTGAACCTCTGAAAATTGAATTCAAAAACGCTCCCTTCCGGAGCGTTTTTTTGTTTACACAAATCTGTGCAAGCCCTATGGATTAACCGAATATGAAATCATGGAAACAACACTCAGGAGTTCATCTGGGTGCATGTCTTAATTAGAGCTGTCAGAAATTACGCTGAGGAAAAAACAAAACAGAATTTCGTACATTTGCCCGAATATAAACTGCGTTTATGTATCCAAAACAACTCCAATGGTTTTACAATTCCATTGATGCTATATTCTCAATTTTCAGACTTCTGTGGCGGACTCGTTTCAAAAAAACAAAAAAAATTGAGACGACTCATCCAAAATGTCTGATATTGGGCAATGGACCATCGTTGACTTCAGCCCTGGAAAACTCAAAGGATGTTATTGGCAATTACGACCTGATTGCAATCAATTTTATGGGAACAACGCCCTTGTTTTCTGAGCTCAAACCATCAGTGTATATCTTATGTGATCCCGCTTTCTGGTTTGATGTCGCCGATGAAACACAAAAGAAAAAAGTATCTGATTTTTACCTCCATCTCTCCGACACAATCACCTGGAAAGTTCAATTGTATCTTCCCTGGCAAGCCAGTAAACAAAAAAATATTGCGCAAACCCTGAGTAAAAATCAGAATATCGAGCTTTGCTATTACAACAAAACAAATTTTGAAGGATTTCGTTTTCTGAAAAAATGCGTCTACCGAAAACAGCTTGGGATGCCGCGTGCACAGAATGTTTTGATTGCGGCACTGATGCTTGCCATTTATTCTTCCTACGATGAAATCTATCTGGCCGGAAGCGAAAACGACTGGCTCAAAAACTTGTGGGTAGATGACCTAAACAGGCTTCGCATTAATGATATTCATTTTTACGACCAGAAAGAAGCTTCGGAAAAAGCGCGGGTTATGCAACTCGACCTAATCACCATGCTGGCTTATCTGTATTATATGTTCAAAGGATACAAGGAAATCCGGGCTTTTGCTGACACCACAAAAAGTAAAATCTACAATTCAACCCCCGAAACTTTCATTGACGCTTTTGAACGAAAACCCTTGTCTTAAAACAGATCCATATGCTTCATAAAATAAAAGATCTTTTTCTTACATTTTTCAAATTTATGCGATTCCGCGAAAACAATGTTTTTTTGTCCTATTGCAGAACGGGATCTAAATCGTCAAAAAAGGGAAAACACACAAAGATTGACATCCCAAGCCACGTCAGAAATGCTGATATTGGCGATTACACGTATGTTTCAATGAACTCCTGGATCAACAACACCCGAATAGGAAAGTTCTGTTCGATTGGCCCAAATCTGTTGTGCGGCTGGGGAGTTCATCCCACGCAGGGAATCAGTACATCACCCATGTTTTATTCAACAAAAAAACAAAACGGGATCACCTTTAGTTCTACTGACAAGATTGAAGAGCGCGCGATTATTTCGATTGGCAACGATGTTTTCATCGGCGCAAATGTGACTATTCTCGATGGAGTTTCCATTGGTGATGGAGCCATTATTGGTGCCGGAGCCGTTGTTTCAAAAGATATCCCGCCATATGCAATCGCTGTTGGAGTACCGATTCAGATTGTAAAGTACCGGTTCAGCGAAGAACAAATTCAACAGCTGTTGAAAATTAAATGGTGGGATTTTGAAGAGTCAAAACTTAGAGATATTGAGAGCAATTTTTTTAATGTCGATGCGTTTCTTTCGAAAAATAAAGCTGACTGATAATGCGCATCCAGTTTTTTGTTCATTAAATGCGCCAGATACTCTTATCTGAATGAACAGGTTTACACAATACAATGACCTGAGTAAAACCGCAGGGCCGACGCATAAAAATGTTTGTGAATGCTTCTGATTAATGCAGCTGATGCCGACTTCAAGCGTGCAATTTTATACTTTTGTAACACAGAGTTTATAGGAGTACGCACAGAGTCGCACAGAGTAGATTTATTCAGGCAAAAGTCGATATCAATTACAGCAAAGTGAATTTGAAAGCGAGCTTTCAGAATTCGATATGCTGTAATTGATTAACACAACTACGTTGTGTCCTTTCCAATCGGCTTTTGTTTTTTATACTCCGTGGAACTCTGTGAAAAACTCTGGGTTACTCTGTGAACCGAGCACCAGCGGTGCGAGCTCATGAGCACCTTGCAAAAGTGATTTAATGAGCGAATAAACTACGATTCAGGATGTTTTTTAATTGGTTAAATGAGTTGGACCTGAGTAAAACCAGCGCAGTGCAATTTCTTTTGAATTAAAACCGTATTTTTGCAATCAATAACTCAGTAAACACACATCAGATGGAAAAAATCAATTTCAAAAAATGGCTGCCACACATTCTGGCCATAGCGTTGTTTATGCTATTAAGTGTCATTTACTTCTCCCCACTTGTGTTTGACAACAAAGAGTTGCCTCAGGGTGATGTTACAAGTTTTACCGGCATGGGTAAAGATCTGAGAGATCATCATGCGAAAACCGGCGAATACGCCCATTGGTCAAATGCCATGTTTGGAGGGATGCCTGCCAATTACACATATCCGGCTCCAATGCCAAATATATTCATGACGATCAGTAAGGCATTCTCATTCTACATTCCTCAATTGCACTTTGCTATTGTCTTTTTATATCTTTTGGGATTTTATATTCTGTTGATGTCAATTGGCTGTAAGCCATGGCTAAGTATTCTGGGTGCAATCGCATATGCATTTTCATCATACAACCTGATTATAATCGAAGCCGGGCACGTCAACAAAGCGCTGGCAATGGCCACCATGGCTCCGATAATAGGTGGTATTATTATGACTTATCGGAAACAATATCTGATAGGCCTTTTAACTACGCTTGTTTTTACAGGTGTTCACATCTACTACAATCATCAGCAGATCACCTACTATCTCTTGCTGATTATTGCCATCATGTTTGTTACATATTTTATTTATGCCATAAAAGAACATGCGCTGAAACATTTTCTGAAAATTTCGGCCATGTTGATTTTCGTTGCCGGAATTGCCATCCTGCCTTCGATGGGAAAAATGATTACCATCATGGACTACACCAAAGAAACCATGCGTGGTGGTGCAGTACTGAAAAATAATCCGTCCGGAAAGCAGGAAGGCACTGGTCTTGACATTGATTATGCCTATCAGTGGAGTTACGGAGCAGGCGAAACATGGACATTACTGATTCCGAATCTTTATGGTGGAAGTTCGAACTACAACATCGGCACTGACTCCGAAAGCTACAAGGCACTCAAAGGAACAGGTCAGGGAAAAAACTTCACCAAATATGCGCCTGCCTATTGGGGCGCACAGCCATTTACATCGGGACCTGTGTATGCCGGTGCCATTGTTTGTTTTCTGTTTGTTCTTGGGTTAATCATTGTAAAAGGAAAAGAAAAATGGTGGCTGCTATCGGCATCAATTCTTTCTGTCATGCTTGCCTGGGGTAAAAACCTGGAAGGGTTCAATCAGTTTATTTTCGACAATCTGCCATTGTATAATAAATTCCGAACACCGGCAATGGCGCTTATAATTGCAGGAGTGACCATGGCAATTCTTGCCGTATTGGCCATAAAAGAAATGATTGAACAACTAAAGGATGAAAATAAAAAGGATGCAATTCTGCGCAAACTATACATCGCGGGTGGCATTACCGGAGGGCTTACCTTAATTTTCGCATTATTTGGAGGCGGCTTGTTCAACTTCTCTGCAGCCGGTGATGAAAACTATCCGGAATGGCTGGTTGATGCACTGCGGGCTGACCGCAAAGCAATGATGGTTGCTGACGCCTGGCGCTCATTTGCTTTTATCGCGCTCGCTTTCGGCCTCATGTGGGCTTTTCTGAAATATAAATTCAGGGCAAACTTTCTTATTATTGGACTGACTGCACTGATTCTGGTTGACCTGTGGGTGGTGGATCGTCGCTTTCTGGGTTATGACAATTTTATTCCCAAGCGTAAATCCAATACCTATCAGATGACCGAAGCCGACAAAATGATTCTGGAAGATAAAGACCCGAATTACCGGGTGCTCAATCTGGCTTCAAGCACATTCAATGAATCAAACACTTCATACTATCACAAATCGATTGGGGGCTATAGCCCAGCCAAACTCAGACGTTATCAGGATATTATTGACTATCATTTTTCGAAAAATGTCAATGTCAATGTTCTGAATATGCTCAACACCCGATATGTTATCGTTCCCAACAGAGAAACAGGCGGCACAATTGTACAGAAAAATCCGGATGCACTGGGTAATGCATGGTTTGTCGATACACTAAAATGGGTCAATAGCCCCGATGAGGAAATTGTTGCCATCACCGATTTCAATCCACAAACAACTGCCATTATCGATCAGACCTGGAAAGAAAAACTCAGTAAACCTGAGTCTTTGCAGACAACTTCTGATAGCACAGCAGCCATTGTCATGATGGATTATTCGCCCGGTGCAATCAGTTACAAAACTACCAATACGAAAGAACAGCTGGCCGTATTCTCCGAAGTTTTCTACAAAACATGGAAAGCTACCATCGACGGCAAAGAAGTTCCTATTGTTCGTGTTAACTACATTTTACGCGGGTTGCAGGTGCCTGCAGGAAACCATGTCATTCAATTCACATGCAAAGATGAGCTTTACATAAAAGCACAAAAAATATCTTTCTGGGGATCTGTTATTGCAGGTCTGACACTGATTTCACTTATTGGACTGATGATATGGAAATGGATTCGCAGAGATAAAAAAACAGATGAACTAAATAAATCAATTGAATAAAATAATGAAGAAGATAGCACTGATTACAGGTATTACAGGCCAGGACGGATCGTATCTGGCGGAATTTTTATTGGACAAAGGTTATGAAGTTCATGGTCTCATGCGCCGCGCATCGTATTTCAACACAGGACGCATTGAACATCTTTATTTCGATGAATGGATTGAGGATATGAAGCATCAAAAAAAGCTCGAGCTTCATTACGGCGATCTTACTGATTCGTCATCGATCATCAGAATTATTCAGTCGGTAAAGCCGGATGAAATCTACAATCTGGCCGCACAGTCACATGTGAAAGTTTCGTTCGAAGTTCCTGAATATACAGCAGAAACCGATGCCATTGGAACACTTCGAATTCTGGAAGCAGTGCGCATTCTGGGGCTTGAAAAAAAGACAAAAATATATCAGGCCTCTACTTCTGAATTGTACGGAAAGGTACAGGAAGTTCCTCAATCGGAAAACACACCTTTTTATCCGCGCTCACCATACGGAGTTGCAAAACTGTACGGATTCTGGATCACAAAAAACTATCGCGAAGCATACAATATTTTTGCATCCAATGGTATTCTTTTCAATCATGAAAGCGAGCGTCGCGGTGAAACTTTTGTGACGCGTAAAATCACACTGGCAGCGGCCCGCATTGCACACGGACTTCAGAAAAAACTATATCTCGGCAATCTCAATGCCTTGCGAGATTGGGGCTACGCCAAAGATTACATTGAATGCATGTGGCTCATTCTGCAGCATGATACTTCTGAAGATTTTGTAATTGCAACCGGCGAAATGCATCCGGTACGTGAATTCTGTACACTCGCTTTTGCCGAAGCCGGCATTGAATTACGCTGGGAAGGTGAGAATGAAAATGAAAAAGGAATTGATGTGAAAACAGGAATTGTGTACGTTGAGGTTGACCCGAAATACTTTCGTCCTACCGAAGTGGAACAATTGCTTGGCGATCCTTCAAAAGCAAAAAAACTGCTGGGCTGGAACCCCACCAAAACCTCATTCAAAGAGCTTATTCGAATCATGATGAAACATGATCTTGAATTTGTACAAAAACATCATTTATAAAATCAGCCATGGAATTTAATGAGAAAATTTATGTGGCAGGGCATACAGGACTTGTCGGTTCAGCCATTGTAAGATCGCTCCAAAATCACGGATTCAATAATATTATCAGCAGAGATATTTCTGAACTTGATCTTCGGAATCAACAAGCAGTCAATGATTTCTTTGCTTCGGAAAAACCCGTTTATGTAATTCTCGCTGCTGCCAAAGTAGGCGGCATACACGCCAACAACACCTACCCCGCTGAATTCATTTACGACAATATGATGATCGAATTCAACGTGGTTCATGCGGCTTATAAAAATCAGGTAAAAAAACTTCTGTTTCTAGGAAGTTCATGCATCTACCCAAAACTGGCTCCACAGCCCATTAGTGAGGATTCTCTTCTGACAGGCTCGCTGGAACCAACCAACGAAGCATATGCCATTGCAAAAATTTCGGGACTTGAATTGTGTAAGTTTTATCGTCGTCAGTATGGATGCGATTTTATTTCAGCCATGCCAACCAATCTCTACGGCATCAACGACAATTTCGATCTGAACACATCGCATGTACTTCCGGCCATGATCCGCAAATTTCATGAAGCTAAAATTGAAAATAAACCGGAAGTTGTTTTATGGGGCACCGGAAAACCGCTGCGCGAATTTTTATATGTAGATGATCTTGCCGACGCATTGGTACATCTGATGCAAAATTATTCAGAAGAAATTCATGTAAACATCGGCACTGGCGAAGACCTTTCAATCAATGAACTTGCGCTGACTATAAAATCGGTTGTCGGATACGAAGGACAAATGGTGTACGACACAACAAAACCCGACGGCACCCCGCGCAAATTGCTTGATGTAAGCCGCCTCCACGCTTCTGGATGGAAACACACAACATCGTTGCGGGAAGGCATTGAAAAAGTATATCAATGGTACCTGAGCAAATAAAATGGCTGTAGTTTCTGTTATAACCATTACCTACAACGCAGAAAAGGTTCTTGAAAAGACCATTCAGAGCGTGCTTCAGCAAAAAAACTGCAGGATCGAATATATTCTTGTCGACGGAAGTTCAAAAGATTCAACAGTTGATATCATCCGCAAATATGAGCAGGAAGTTCAGCTAGGAAAATTTGAATGTGTCGTGCCATCTGCATTCCGTTGGATAAGCGAGCCAGACAAAGGTTTGTATGATGCCATGAACAAAGGTATGCAAATGGCCACCGGAGAATTCGTCTGGTTTATAAATGCCGGCGACAAAATATTTAATGAGCATACTGTTGAAAACATTGCAGCTTCCTTACACTTGAAACCCGCATCGGATGTGATTTACGGACAATCGCTCATTATTGATGAAAATGATCAGCCCTTGGGCGAGCGACATAAAATTGCTCCAGCCAATCTGAAAAAAAGACATCTTTTAAAAGGACTGGTAGTGTGCCATCAGTCAATATTGGTGCGGAAATCCGTGGCTCCATTTTATGATTTACAATATAAGATTTCAGCTGATTACGATTGGACAAACAAAGTTCTTTCTGTCTCGGAACACAATTTATTCATCAATGATTATATTTCCCGTTTCATGATTTCAGGTCTGTCAGCGCAGCACAGAAAAAAATCATGGAAAGAACGTTTTAAGATCATGAAAAAACATTTTGGGTTATGTCGCACCCTGTGGGCTCATTTTGTAATCGCGCTCCGGTTCCCGTTCTCGAAGAAATATTAACCCGTTTCAATTGTACCGAAACATCTGGAGTCTTTATTTATAAAACGAATTTCTGAAAGCTGAAAACTCGTCTTTCCGCAGTACGCAACGCTTCCAGAATGCATTGATGAAGCCGATTCCATAACCAATGAGCTGAATGAACGTGGCTGCAATGGAATAAAAAGCGATGACAAGGCTTTTGTTTTTAATCAGAGAATCAACGAATATCATCAGTACGTAAAGCGCAATTGGCGCCAGAATCCAGAAACTAAAAAATGATGCTGCTATCAATAATATCAGACCAATCGTAAATACCGATGGAAATAAATGCACAATTTTCAAGGAATCCGGATATTTTTTATACAGATTGATGCGTGCAATTCCGGAATTGTAAACCTGCTTGAAGAATTTTCTAAAATCAGTTCTGCGCTTGTGATACACCCATGCTTCGCGAATCAATACACATTTATACCCACCCTTAAAAATGCGAATACTGAAATCAATATCTTCGCCAAAACGCATTTTTGAAAAACCACCCAGCGCAAGATATACATCCTTCTTCACACCCATATTAAAGCTTCGCGGATAAAATTTATCAAGCTTCTTCCTCCCTCCACGAATGCCTCCCGTAGTGAAGAACGATGTCATGCCATAATTGATGGCCTTCTGAATTTTTGTAAAGGATGTATGCGCTCTGTCAGGGCCTCCGAATGCATCGACCGGAAATTCTTCAAGATATTTTCTCACAATCTCAAGATATCTTTGTGGTATTATACAGTCGGAATCAAGAATGATGAGATACTCTCCGCTACTGCGCTCTGCTCCATAGTTTCGGGATTGTCCCGGTCCAGAATTACTTTTTGAAAAATAACTGATTACAAGATTATCATCATACTTTTTGCAAATGTCTTCGCAAGGAACACTGGAACCATCTTCGACAATAATTACTTCAAAGTCGCGGTACGTCTGGGCTACCAGGCTTGCCAGCAGTTCATCCACTTCATCAGGCCTATTATAAACTGGTACTATTAAGGAGAAGTATGGTGTCATTTCAATTTGCATTAATTATTTCAGTCCTTTAATCACTGGTTTTCCTGGAATGAAGTCCTTGCCGTAGTTCGGCTCAAAATATGCGGTGTTTTCGAAATCCAACTTCTGAAACTTTTCAAAAGCCAGGCTGCATGCGAAAGCTGCGCGGTGCATATTTTCATTCAGAAAAACAACATTGCTGAAAGTTGAATACAATGCTTTCAATTTTTCTGCACCAGTACCGGCAAGAAATACTTTCCTGTCTGCAAATTCATCAAGACTTGATTCGTCCATAATCCAGGGTGTTGATGGCCTGACTTCATTTAGCGAAGCATCGTAGAATGCTGCGAATGCTTCCATACGACGCGCATCAATCAAAGGGATCAGCAAATCAGTACCTGTTGCTTTTGAAATTTCTTTCATCCCGAAAGCAGCTGAATGCAGCGACCCGACAGCGATAAGCGGAATGCCGAGTGAATGACAAATTCCTTTGCCGGTGCTTACACCTATTCGTAATCCGGTGTAGGAGCCAGGTCCCGAGCTGACAGACACCGCACTAAGATCTGCTGGCACAACATTATTCTGCTTCAGAAGCGCATCTATCATTGGCATAAGCGTGGATGCGTGCGCCATTTCAGTTTCAGCAACAACTTCCTCCATCAGCAATCCATCGCGGCTCAGCGCCGCTGAACAGACCTGTGTGGCTGTTTCTATGTGAAGAATAAGACTCAATGTTAGTTTACTTCAAAAAGATTTTTCCGATCAACCACTTCCACTTTTTCATCTCCCTGAAGCTTTTTGGCAATGGCGCTGTAAGGTGCAACAATAACAACTTCATCCTTTTTCAGTCCTTCAAGAATCTGAATATACTCATTGTCCTGCACGCCGGTCTTCACCGTTTTGCGTTTTGCAATGCCATTTTCAATCACAAAAACAAATTCTGTGACCGCGTCCTGATCATTCTTTTTTTCTTTTTTTTCTTTATCATCTGTCACTAAAACGTCTGATTCATCGCGCGTAGTAACGGATTGCACCGGCACAGACAAAACTTGTTTAACTTTCTCGGTCTGAATTTCAACCGATGCTGACATGCCTGGTCTGAAAGGAGAATAATCTATGGCGCCTTTGGGAATCATGTCGGCATACGACGATGAAAGAATTTGAATTGTAACATCGAAGTTACTAACCTGATCAGCACTGATGCCGCTAACGTTGGCCGAATTGCCGATTTCAGTCACAATTCCTTTGAATTTTTTATTCGGATAAGCATCGACATCAACAATAGCAGTATCGCCCAGAGACAAGCGTACAACCTCATTTTCGTTCACGCTGGCCATAACTTCCATTTCTGCCATGTCGGCAATTCGAAGAATTTCGGTTCCCGAACCAAATTGCGATGCCCCTGCAACCCGCTCCCCTACTTCAACATTGAGGGTGCTGATGGTTCCGTCGACCGGAGCAACGATGGTAGTCCGGGACAGATTTTTCGAAGCTTCACTCATGCTTGCCTGCGCACTATAGACATTGAATTTGGCCGCGTTTACTGTCTGTTTCGACGCTTGCACTTCGGCCTTCGCTACGTCAAATTGTGCCTGGGCAGCATCGAATTCAGCATTGGAAATCACCCCCTGATCAAACAGTGTTTTATTCCGTTTATACGAAGATTCGGTATTTAAAAACTGCGCCTCGGTCTGTGACAAACGAGCCTCAGCATTGGAAAGATTGGCTTTCTGCGAATTTACGTTGGCTGCAATCTGCTCATAGTTTGCCTGGTAAATATCAGGTTTGACGCGGGCCAGCACCTGGCCTTCCTTCACGAGGTCGCCCTCTTTTACAAGCAACTCAACTATTTCGCCCGAAACATCAGGGCTGAGTTTGACCTCGCGCACCGGTTGAATTTTCCCACTTGCAGAAACTGTTTCAATGATATCGCGGGAACTAACGTTTTCAACTGCGACCTTGATTGTCTCAACACCACCAATTACGCCAGTCTTACGCAGAATGACCAATAAAACCACAAGGCCAATAATACCCCAGATTATAATTCTTTTGTTCTGTTTTTTCAGTGCCATAGTTCTACTGATTTTTGTTACAACCTGATTTCTTTGCCGAGATAGTAGTCGAGAATTTTTGTGCGGAAAATGAATTCATATTTCGACTGAAGCATTTCCGATTTAGCTGTTGCAAGTTTATTTTTAGCATCGCTGTAATCAATGGGTGTTGCGAGTCCGACATTGAAACGTTGATCCATATATGAAAACGATTCTTCGAGCGCAGCCACCTGTTTTTTCGTTGCTGCATATTTTCGGTATGCACCCGATGCATCGGCATATGCCTGTTGAATTGTTTTCTGTAAATTCAATTTCTCCTGCTCAAAATTGATGGTGGCCGATTCAATGCTGATCTTTGCCTGACGTACAGCCAGCGTAGTATTCAAGCGGCTGAATATTGGTATCGTGAGCTGAAGCCCGACTGATTTATTGATGTTGTCGTTGATCTGATCCTGAAAGGGCGTTGTTTCATACGTGTAATCCAGCGAGGGCATCATTACATATTCAGTCAATGATTCACTGGTAAAACCAATCGTGTCAACACCATTGACATTATAACCGGTCATACGCCTGCTGGCTCCGGAATAGCCGGTGCCTAAGGAAGCGTTGAGCGAAAGTTGCGGATATCTTCCCGCACGGGCAACACCCAGATTGCGCTCTGCAATCTGAACTCTGTATTGTGAAGCCAGCAGCCCCGGCTGATTCTTCTCAGCAAAGGCATAAACATCGGCAGGATTCATGAGCAAAAACGAACTCGTGTCAAGCGTGCTTATGTCGGGAACAGCTATCTGAAAGCCGCTCACATCCTTAAGGTCGAGCATCTGCGCCAGCGTGAGTATGGACATTTCAAGCTGATTCTCTGCGCTTACTAACTGACTTTCTTCGGAGGCCGCCTGCGCTTCGATTGTAAGCAAAGCGCCCTGTGAAACTGATCCGGCTGCATACATTTTTCGATTTTTGTCAACCTGTAGTTGTGTTATTTCAAGTTGACTCTCTGCATTATTGACAAGTTCCATAGCATAAAGAACCTGAAGATAAGCAGTCGCAATGGAGAGCGATATATCATCCGAAGTCTGCTGTGCATCAAGCATGGCAGCTTCTGCTTCCAGCTGGCTTTTCTTGTATGAGTTTACGAGATTGAATCCGTTGAAAATCGTAACGTTCGCTCCAATATAGAAATTATTTGAACGAACACGGTCTGTTGCAAATTCATTGGTATACATATCCACCGTGCGTCCATAGTTGTAGGTATGCGTTGCACCGGCCGATACACCGGGGAGAAATGCCGCCTTGTCACGGGTCAGCGACAGCTTTGCCAATTCGGAATTCAGCTTCTGCAAACGAATAGTGAGATTGTTTTCTCTCGCATACTGAATGCAGGATTCAAGCGTCCAGACCGTCTGTCCTTCCACTGCGATGGCAGAAAGCAGCAGAAATATCAACAAAAGTCTTTTCATCAGTAGTTCTGTGTTAAGTGTAACAAAAGTACGAAATTAGGTGGTTATTCGTGTATGTTTCAAAATAATTATACAAAATCGGGTAGAAAAGAGCCTTGCGGCATAGGGCATGCGGCATGCGGCACACCCAACATTCTGTCGTCCGCAAGACATGGATTTGCAAATGGGAGCGGACACGGAATCGTTGGGTGCCAGGACTTTTCCCGCTGACGATTCCAGGTCAGCATGCTATGTGATCAGCCTAAATTGGCTGACGCTAAAAAAATGGTAGCGAAGCCAAGCTGTTGGTCGCTGAAATCCGCTCTGCACCGACGATTTCACGTCAGCAATGCTTCGATGTAAACCTGTTCTTGCTGACGGTAGAATGTCGGGGATCACCCAACATTCTGTCGTCCGCGTGACTTTGAATTATGCAGAGGAGCGGACACGGAATCGTTGGGTGCCAGGACTTTTCCCGCTGACGATTCCAGGTCAGCATGCTGTGATGTCAACCTTCTCTTGCTGACGCTAAAATGTCAGCAATTACCAAGCTGTTGTGGGCTGAAATCCTCACTGCAACGACGATCCCATATCCTCGGTTCAGTCGGACGATGGGATATCGTTGGGTGATTTTCATAACCACGGATTTTCATTACATTTGCTTTGCAAAAAATGAAATATGAAAACTTTCTTCATAGCGTTTCTGACGATCATCTGCTCAATTGCTGCATCAGCACAACAAAAATCGCCCGGCAGCGATAGTATTGATGTGATCAGATATTCCATCAATATTGATACGGTTAACATTGCCGGGCAGCAGATTTACGGTTACACCGATGTGTATTTTCAACCGAAAGTGAACAATTTGCAATTCATTCCGCTCGATCTGCTGGAACTAATTGTTGACAGCGTGTTTCTCGAATCAGCACTAAACACAACATGGACCTACAACGACACGCTGCTCATGATCCAGAGCCCGGTGCCAATGGCCATTAATGATACGCTGCATCTTAAAATTTATTATCACGGTCATCCGGTCATTGATCCCAGCGGCTGGGGTGGTTTTTATTTCCAGAGTCCCTATGCCTACAATCTTGGGGTAGGATTCGAAGACAACCCCCACAACTACGGACGCGTCTGGTTCCCATGCATTGATGATTTCACCGATAAGGCACTGTATGAATTGTATGTTCTGACCGATACCAATCAGATGGCCGTGTGCGGTGGAATGCTGCAGGATACAACACATCTGGAGTCTGGCGATCTGATCGCATGGCATTGGGTAATGTCTGAGCCGGTTCCAACCTATATCGTTTCAATTGCTGTTGGGCCCTACGTTTGCGTGACTGACACCTTTGCCGGCGTCAACGGGAATATTCCGATTGATATTTATGTTGCATCGTCTTATGTTGCCAAAGTTCCAGGCACATTTGTCAATCTCAAAAATATTCTGACAGCCTACGAAAACCGCTTTGGGCCTTACATGTGGGAGCGCGTAGGGTATGTTGGAGTTCCATTCAATGCGGGTGCCATGGAACATGCCATGAATATTGCACTGCCCAATGCCAGCATTACAGGCAACACAGCCAACGAATCGCTATGCGCCCATGAACTTTCACACCATTGGTTCGGGGATCTGGTGACGTGTGCCACACCCGAAGAAATGTGGATAAATGAGGGCTGGGCTGTTTTTAGTGAATTTATAATGAAAGAAAGTATATACGGAGTGCCCGCTATGCAGGAATACATCCGCAATGTACACGCCTCTGTGCTTAGAACAGCTCATGTTGATGATGGTGGTTTTTATCCGGTAGGCAATGTCCCGCACAATATCACGTACGGCACAACGGTGTACGACAAAGGCGCTCTGGTGGCGCATACCCTGAGAAACTATATTGGCGATTCCTTGTTTTTTCCAGCATTGAAAGTTTATTTCGATAGTCTGAAATATGGTAATGCCAGTAATAATCAATTGCGCGACATTCTCAGCGACGAAACAGGCATTGATCTGACCGACTTTTTCGACGCCTGGGTGCTGCGTGAAGGATTTCCGCATTTCGATGTTGATTCCATGCATGTAGCGCCAGCCGGAGCAAATTCAACAGTGACTGTATATTTGCGTCAGAAACTCTACGGAACCACACAGTTTGCCAACAGCAACCGCGTGGAACTGACATTTATGGATTCGCTGTGGAACACACACACCGTCACCGCCAGCTTCTCGGGCCAGAGCGGCACCGATGTGTTTACGGTTCCTTTTGCTCCTTCTGTTGTAATTGTTGACATGGATGAAAAAACTGCGGATGCAATTGTCAGCTATAACAAAATCATTACTGCGCCATCCACCGCTGTATTCAACTATGCTTTCGTTGATATTGTTGTAAATAGTCTTTCAGACAGCATTTTTGTCAGAGCTGAACACCACAAGGCTGCCCCGGATCCGCTTGTTTCAAATCCTGAAATTTTCCGTCTTTCGCAAAGCCGCTATTGGCGCGTTACGGGGATGATTCCGGAAGAAACAGACTATCAGCTGAAATTCGACTATAATCGCACTAGCAACTTTTATGACATAGAGTTACTGCCTGATAATGATTGCGTAGATTCGCTTGTGCTCGTCTATCGGCCCGGCCCGGGATTCGATTGGCAAATTTTCCCCTTCACAAAATCAGGAAACGACTACGCCGGCATGTTGACTACTGCTTATGGCCGCACAGGTGAATATGCACTAGCTGTCGGCGAACCCTTTCAAAGCGGAGTTTCTGAAAATGAGGGCACCCTGAAATTGAAATTATTTCCAAATCCATGCTCAGGCCTTCTTCAAATTGAAAATATTCCGGAAAGCTGTGCTGAACTCATCATCAGAGATTTCAACGGCAAGCTTTTGCTTAGACAATCTGTACCAAATGACGCGGCTTCAGCCAGCATCGATATTCGCAGCCTGGCTGCCGGAGAATACCTTGTCAGCTCAATCAGCCATGATGGCAAAGTGGAGTCGTGCTCGACCTTAACGGTTATCGGTGCGAAGTAGTTGTGAGTATCACTCAGCCTTTTCAGAGAAAGGTTTGAAACCGTTTCCGACAATTTCGTTGGCATCGATGACCGTCATAAAGGCATTTGGATCAACTTGTCGGATATAATCCTGCAAAATGGCCACTTCGCGACGGTTAACAACTGTGTAAATCATATCCTTCTCCTCACCGGAGTACATCCCTTTTGCTTTGATAAAAGTCCCGCCCCGATTAAGATCTACCAGGATTTTATTGCTGACTTCGTCAGGCTTGTCTGTAATAATCATACAGGTCTTGTCATAGCTAACACCCTGAATTACAGCATCGACCACTTTGCCCGTGATAAAAATAACTATCCAGCTGTAGAGGGGAATCTTCCAGTCGTCGAAAGCCACCAGGCTGATCATTACAATGGCGGCATCCACTGCGATCATCAACTGTCCAATCGGAATTTTGGTGTATTTGTTCAAAATCATGGCAATGATATCGCTTCCACCCGAGCTGGCTTTTGACTTAAAAATAAGACCGAGACCAAACCCGATGAGTAAGCCGCCAAAAATGGCAGACAACAGCGGATCACCTTCAACCAGAGGCTCATATCCCCAGGTGAATTCAAGCAGCGAAATCCAGCCCGACAACAGAACAAATCCAACTACGGTTTTAGCTCCAAACTTTGGCCCTAGAATCTTTATTGCAATGATTGTCAACGGAATATCAATCAATATCCCCACCAATCCAATGGGGGTATTTATTAAATAATGAAGTACAATAGCAACACCATACACCCCGCCCGGAGCCAGCTTATAAGGCGAAATAAACAGCACAAAACCCGCTGCCATAATGAATGAACCTATAATAATCAGCAGGTAAACACGAAACCATTCCGCTGAAAGGAATTTTTCTTGAGTGATGTAAGACATGGTGGAAATTTTCCGCAAAATTAGCCCTTATATTCATGATAGGCAACGGGTATAAATTGATTTAAGAATTTTCTCAGCCAATTCCTCTGACAATCAACATGGTTCGTATACTATTTTCCAGTTTTTTTCGTTATTAATTGACTTTCGCTTTTTGCGAATGTATCTTTGTAAAAAATTATTACTACTAGATGAAACTATCTGACTTTAAATTTGACTTGCCGCAGGAGTTAATTGCGAATTTTCCTTCAAAAAACAGAGATGAGAGCCGCCTGATGGTTCTGGACCGGAAGACCGGAACAATTCAGCACAAAAAATTCAACGATATTCTCAAGTATTTCGGTGACGGCGACCTGATGATTATCAACAACACAAAGGTGTTTCCCGCCCGCCTGTATGGCCGGAAGGAAAAAACCGGTGCCGTTATCGAAGTGTTTTTACTTCGCGAACTTAATGCAGAATCCAAACTCTGGGATGTATTGGTTGATCCTGCCCGAAAAATCAGAATCGGCAACAAACTCTATTTCGGCGAAAACGATGAACTCGTTGCTGAAGTTATTGACAACACAACTTCACGTGGGCGAACCCTGAGGTTTCTGACCGATATGGAACACGATAAATTCAAGGATTTACTGAAAAACATGGGTGAACCACCCCTGCCAAAACTCATCAACCGTCCGGTTATCGAAGATGATAAAGACCGCTATCAAACAATTTATGCAAAACATGAAGGGGCTGTTGCTGCACCAACTGCAGGCCTCCACTTTTCGCGTGAGCTGATGAAACGTCTCGAAATCAAAGGCGTCGATTTTGCAGAAATTACGCTGCATGCAGGGCTGGGGAATTTCAGAGCCATTGAGGTCGAAGACTTGTCAAAACACAAAATGGATTCTGAAGAATTTGCCATAGACGAAAGAACGGCAAATAAAGTGAATGAAATTAAAGAAAGCAAAGGCAAAATATGCGCTGTTGGAACAACTTCCATGCGCGCAATCGAATCAAGTGTTACTATAAACGGACACCTGAAACCTTTCAAGGGCTGGACCAATAAATTCATTTTTCCGCCCTATGATTTCAGCGTTGCTGATGCAATGATTACCAACTTCCATTTGCCTATGTCATCGCTGATGATGATGGTGGCTGCATTTGCCGGTTATCCATTTCTGATTGAAGCCTACAAAGTTGCTGTAAAGGAAAAATACCAATTCTTCACCTACGGTGATGCGATGCTGATCATTTAATGGCTAAACCATTTCATATCATTGTGGTGGCTGGTGGCAGCGGAAAGCGCATGAATTCTGCTATGCCTAAACAATTTTTGAAAATCAACGGGATACCTGTAATTGCTGTTACATTCAACAGAATGAATGCAGTCATTCCGGGATGCCGTTTTACAGTTGTAATTGCTGAACGCGATCTGAAATACTGGAACGATTGCAGCAATTACATCTCTTTTCATAGTAGCATAAACATTGCGTTTGGAGGACCTGAGCGATTTCACTCGGTCCGGAGCGGCCTGGCATTTGTCAGGAACGATGAAGTGGTTGCTATCCACGATGCCGTCAGACCCCTCTTTACTGGCGATGTCATCCGGCAAGGGTTTATGGTGGCCGAAAAATCCGGATCAGCCATTCCAGTTATTCCACTGAGTGAATCAATCCGGGAAATAAATGGGGGCCTTTCCAAATCGGCCGACCGCAGCCGTTTTCGTCTTTGTCAGACTCCTCAGTTCTTTCAGGCAACGCTGTTGCTCGATGCCTACCGGCAATCCTACACCCAGTCATTCACCGACGACGCTTCGGTAGTTGAATCCAGCGGTTATCCCATAAGAATTATTGAAGGTAATCCGGAGAATATAAAAATTACTACGCCTGCTGACTTGAAATTTGCAGAGGCGATTTTGCCAGGTCTTACCTGATTTCTCTTCCCTTCCAGACTTTGTTTTTATGCAGCAACATTGTGATGCCGATTGTAAGTAAAAAAAACGGATACAAAAGGGGTAAGATAAAAAACGGAATAATTTTCACCGGTGCTTTCCAGCTGAATGCCGCTGAAAACAACACAAGCGCATCACCCATAATTTTCAAAGCTATACCTGGCACGATGAAAAACCGAAGGTCTGGAAAAATAAAAAATAAAACAAGCGCTGCTACCAAAGCGGCATTTGATAATGCAACCAGGGAGCCAATCAGAAACGGGAGTAACCCCGAATAACCGCGCGATTTTCCGGCCCAGCGAACACGCTGCAACACCCATGATTTAATGCTGTTGCAGGGCTTTGTAATCACTGCTGCGCCGGCATTGTTGCAGAAACCTGTTGCTTTTGTTCCGAATTTTTTTTGAATATGCTGCAGAAAAAAAACATCATCTCCACACTTAAACCCGGCACCCACAGCCGATTTATAGAAATCTGAAAAATCGTTTTTCCAAAATATCATATTGGCGCCCGATGCCTGAAACATCAAACCCTGTTCGGCTGCACCAGCTCCAACACCAACAAGGAAGAGGGATTCAGCATATTCTGCTGCATTTCTGAATCCGGAAGATTGTGTGATTACCGGACCTGAAATAAGTTTTTTCTTGTCACTGAATTTTGAATACAAGCTTGCAGCCCAGTCACAGTCAACAATACAATCAGCATCTGTTGTAAGAATGACATCAGTATCTGCGGCCGCGATTCCTTTCATAATGGCTGCCCGCTTTCCGGTTTCATCACGACCGTTTGAAAGACCAACTACGAGCGGGTTTTCGCGAGCTAATGACTGAATTATATTTAGTGTCTCATCTTCAGAATGATCATCGACTACTATAATAGCTGCCGGTGTTATACTTTGCCGGAGTACGGACTGAATGCAGGCTCTGATGGATTCAGCTTCGTTGCGTGCAGCAATAATAACCGTGTACTTGAACCCTTTTTTTTCAACCAATTCATTTGATCCTGCCATGATCCCAATAGCGAAAACCGCTTCAATAAAAGAGAATAGCGCAATTACCCCAATAATTATCAATACAGCTGTCATACTTCTTTCTTTCTTAGAACTGATAATTTATTGAAAAAATATAAACCGGGAAGTGCGGGTACAATGAGATTTATAAACCAAATCAGAAAAGATGCAAGAATAATTTTTGCTTCCAGCGCATAAGGAACAACCTGACCTGAAATTCCAAACCAGGAAAGAAAAAGAATTATCATCACTGAGCTCCGGGCTGGAAAATCTGTCAGAATAAATGTTGGAACAGCCGACAAAATAAAATACATCAATGCAATCAGAAAAAAAGAATCTACCAGGGGAACATTTACTTCGAACAATGTCAAAAGCAATAGATTTTGAATGGCAAAGACCATATATCGGACAGAGCTGATTGCCAAAATCAAAACTTTCGTACTTGAGCCAGCAGTCTTCAAAACGGAAACAATATCATGCAGCTTTTTCCACCTTTTAAAGAATACAGCAACTGTTTGTATGTTGAAAAATACAAACAGCAATAATAAAATGCCCGTCACAGATATGGCTGAAGGCAGCAATGCGAGGTTAATTCCGAAATAAGCATTCAGCTGAGGCCCAAAATAAATGATGGCCGTAAATCCGAAAATCAAAGTCATCATCAGTTGGGCCAGAGAAGTAAAAACAGCCAGGACTGAACCCTTCCAGAATTGTGAAACAGGCAGTGAGAGCGATTTTCCGGCAAACTCGCCCACCCTGTTTGGTAAAAATAATCCGGCTGTTATTCCGGCCAGAATTCCACTGTATGCCTTTGCCAGTGTAATCTTGCTGAGCGAGCCTGAAACGATTTTCCATTTTAATGCCTCGCAAAGGAGATTTACGGGCATCAGAAAAATGACAAGTAAAAACAAGGTGATGGAACGTGCGGATTCGAATAATAAAGAGGCAGAATACGCTAAATCCAATTTTGTAAGCCGGTCTTTCACCATATAATATATCAGCATCAAAACCGCAGCCGTTATGACAACTGAAATTATAATATTTATAGTTTTCTTATTCAATTTATTCGCATTTCTGCGCAAAAGTAATGATTCCTTCAAATCTTGAACCCGCTCCTACTGTTTTTTGTGCTACTTTTGAGTATGAATTCAGAACAGCTGATTCTTGGGATCGACCCGGGGACCAATATTATGGGATATTGCCTGTTGAAGTATGATGGGCGAAATTATTCCATTCAGGACATTGGTTGTCTGCGTTTGTCAAAATGTGAAACCCATCTCGATAAACTACGTGGAATTGTAGAATTCACTTCTCAATTTCTCAATAAATACAAGCCTCAGGTAATGGCTATTGAGGAACCTTTTTTCGGGAAGAATGTTCAATCCATGCTAAAACTGGGGCGGGCCCAGGGCTCGATAATGTCGGTTGCAATGCAGCACGGTATTGAAATCGTTGAAATCACCCCGCGTCGCGTAAAGCAGGCAATAACTGGAAAAGGCTCTGCCTCTAAGGAGCAGGTCGCCGCTATGGTCGCCCATATTACCGGATACGATATTTCGGAACTCAACACCGACGCCACCGACGCAGCTGCCATTGCAATTTCTTATACTTTGCAGAAAATTAAAACCGGATCCCCTTCTTCATCAAGGAAGAATAAAAGCAGCTCCTGGGATCAGTTTCTGCGAGAAAATCCCAATAAGATTCTTAAATAAAATTGCCGCGGATTTGTTCTGCAATCGTGTGCAATTCCTCGTTTGACAGCTTCAGCTTTTCTTTCGAGAACTCAATGTCACGCATGCCACTTATAGGCACCAGGTGAATATGCGCATGTGGAACTTCAAGTCCAATAACAGCTACACCAACCCTTTTGCCCCAACCACCTTTTTGAATGGCTTTGGACACTTTTTGCGCAAAACCCATCAGATCTGCCAATGCCGCAGGTTCAAGATCGAAGATATGATCAACTTCAGTTTTGGGCACAACCAGTGTGTGTCCGTAATTCAACGGACTAATATCAAGAAAGGCAATGCAGGAAGCGGTTTCCGCAACGATGTGGGCCGGAATTTCACGTGCAATAATCTTTGAAAAAACAGAAGCCATCGTTAGTTAATTTCAAGCAGTTTAATACTGATAATACCCGCAGGGACTGTAACATCAGCAGATTCTCCAACCTTTTTTCCGAGTAAAGCCTGAGCGATTGGACTGTTTACTGACAACTTTCCGGCTTTCAGATCAGCTTCCTGATCAGGTACCAGCGTGTAAGTCATTTTCTGCTTTGTCTTTTTGTTTTCAAGAGTCACAGTTGAAAGAATACGAACTTTTGAATTGTCAAGTTTTGACTCATCAATAATTCTGCTATTGCTGACTATTTCCTGCAAATGGGAAATCTTCAGTTCCAGCATTCCCTGCGCATCTTTTGCTGCATCATACTCAGCATTTTCCGACAAGTCACCTTTGTCGCGGGCTTCGGCAATCTGCTTCGAAATCTTTGGCCTTTCGACACTCATCAATTGATTAAGATCGGCTTTCAGCTTTTCGAGCCCTTCCTTGGTAATGTAAGTCTGCTTCGCCATATCACTTTCACTTAGGTTGTATAAAACGAACAAGAAGACCTTTTGAAAGGCCCTCTTGCTCGACAAAATTACAAATTATTTTCTAAATCGCTCTTTTCTGTGCTTTTACAGGTTAATTCTTGCTCCAATGCAATGTGTTCCCTGGAAAGGATTCGAAGTTCTGTAGGAATAATCCAGCGAGAATGTTGAACCTTTTTCCTTATTCAGCGGTACCTGAATGGTAACACCTGCCGTAGGACCAGTATAAGCCGAAGTGCGCTCATTGGAGTCGAACATACCCTTTTCATATTGCAAACCACCACGCAGCATCAGATAATCATTGAAGTTGTACTGCAGACCACCAGCGAAGAGATCTTTGCCAAATGACATTGACGTAAAACTTCCAGCCAGTGTGATGGTGTGAGCATCGTTGATTATGAAATCATAAGCAGCACCAATGTTGAGGAGTGCAGGCAACTGGAATGAAACTGAACGCTGTTCAACAGTCATCAGGACATCTGAGTTGTTTACGTTGCCACGAAATGACAATCCGTCACCGGTGTACTTCATTGTTGGTCCAATGTTACGCAGAGCAATACCAAAATGAATGTTTTCGTTGTCACCGGTCAGGTACTGAATACCAGCGTCAATTGCAACGCCCTGTGCGCGGTTGTCAGAAATTGATTCGGAAATCACTTTCAAAACCAGACCACCATAGATGCTGTTTGAAAACGCTTTGGCATAAGAAATACCAATATTCATGAATGATGGCTTGAATGTTCCAATGCCGCCTTCAGGAAGATCAACGGTGGTAATCATGATGTCGCCAAACCCCATGGTCATCACTCCCAGGCCAATTACACCAGACTCACCTACTTTCTGAGTCAGACCAAATGAGTTTACACTGATTCCGGAGCCTTTCAGCCATTCGGTACGTGCAAACATCACTTCGGTTGATTTGGTAAATGCAGTTCCGGCTACATTCAGATACATGCCTTCAAGACCACGAATGCTTGAGGTGTTAGACATGCCCCAACCCGAACTGCGGGCAAAAGGCATGATTAGAAGTTCACTTGCTCCAGCTTCACCAGCACGATCTTCGTTGCCGGCCAGCACAGGATTGACCGAAATTGTCAATACGGCGAGGAGTAATATTGCAAACAGATTTTTTACTGTATTTTTCATTGCTTTCTCTCTTTAGTAGTTAACATTAGAATGAATTCAGGTCAATCGGACGCAATGAACCAAACCACTTGATGGTACGTTCACCAATTCCTGGTGCATTTACATGAATCAGATACACTCCACCTGAGATTGGGATATTGGCCGAATTCTTCAGATCCCAGTCGATATAGGTATAGGAAGGATCATCACGCGTATATCTGCGAATCAAAGTACCATCTATGGTATAAATGCTAACAGTACATACTGAAGGCAGGTTGGTAATCTTAACTCTGTTATCAAGCTGCGTTTCTTCGTATCCACTGGTTGCATAATATGGATTGGGGACAACATTAATCAGATCCAGCGCTGTTTTTGCAGTTTCAAGATCATTTTTCTTTGTCGCAATATCCGAAGTAGTGAAGCCATAGAGTGGGAAATTTTTGTTCTCCGCCGTCGTGCTTCCATAGGTTGAATAATTCGCAGCATATGGTTTTGATACCCTGATGCGAACACGTGCTTCATTGCTGAGCCATTCTTCGTCAGGCACTGATAATGGAATTGAGCACCACATTGCACTGGTAAATACATAGCGCATTGAAGTTCCGGTACCCTCAGTTATTTTTGATGCAAGCCACTGTCCACCGTCATAAGCGGGACAATCCGTTGCATTGTTACTAATGTGACCAAAGACATAAAGGAAATGCTTTCCACCAAAAAGAGTCTGGTTGAGGGCTTCATAAGAAGTTGTAGGATTGAACAACATATCACGGCCATTTTCGCCGATGAGCCAGCTATCTTCACCAAAAGCTACATTCAGACGCTCACCGGTTTCAATGTTAATTGCATATCCTGGGAACCATCCCATACCGTTGGCGATGCCATCGAAAGTTGCCTCAGGTGTGCCACTATTTCCGTTTTTATCAACGGAAGCATGTTTACGCATACCGTGTTTTTCTGCACCACCTTCAGATAGAAGAGGGTCTTCGCAAGTTTCAAGAACAGGACAACGGGTCCACTTGCTCTTGTCAGGTGTGAAAACTATATCAACACTGGCAAGATTGGCCATTTTATTTGTTGTAACAAGGAAAGGAGCTACAGAGGCAATTCCCGGGTTTTCAGGAATGTATGAAACTAGACGGAACGGAGCCCAGGTGCCACCAAGCAACTTCTCATAATACTGACCTGCATCGAGATAAGAGCCCTGGAAAATAAAATCGTCATATTCATTATCCTCAGAATCGGTTGTACCGGAGCGGATCCAATTATATACTACTGGACCATCCATGTCAGGAATTCCACCCAACCACATACGATTTGGGTCTTCGTAGACAATATCAGCTTCAAGGAATCCATTTGTTGGATGTTCCTGATTTCCAGGAGCTTTCCCCTGAACAATGGTAACTGAAATTCCAAGGTCAACAAAAATCTGTTCAAATTTAGTTTGAATAGAATGGTCTGATGGATAGCTGGCGACAAAGTTGCCACTCATATCATATTCATCAAGAACCCATTTGGCAAGATGCATTGAATCAGCAATGGTGCTGGCGGTATCAAAGCGGAGTTGATAATTCGCTTCTTTCACATTCAGTGGATCAATTACTTTAATATCAACCGGTCCTTCGCCATTTTCATAAGTCGGTGTCAGAATGAAATTGTCAGCAAGAACAGCATTTCTGCTTTCCTCTGTCATTTCAAGAATTAGTCCGCCATTGCCCTGACCTTCAATACGGGTGATTTTCGGACCATCGCCATAATTGGCATTGATCATAGTTCCACTGCTTTCAGGTGCAGGAATGTGAGGAATACCAACATAGGTGTCTATGTTTTTACGACCAGCAAGATATGGTTTCTGTTGTCCATAAAGTGATGCCTGACCAGGAATCTGGTAAGCAGGATCCTGAGAATATTTTTCATACTCGTTAAAGCCATAGGCAATAACCATGAAATAATATTTCTTATTGTTTACAAGGCGCTTGTCGCCAGTTGCGAACTGATCTTCGAGAACGCGGAACGAATGAACAATGCCTTCGTCGGCACCATCAACCTCTTCGCGGGGAACAACAGCACCCAGGTCATCAGAAAAATAGAAGTTAATCAGGCGTGATACACCGTTTTCAACATCACACTGCGCAATCAGACGAGCTTTGTCGCTGTCATAAAGATCAGTTGCGGAAACCGAAATGTCATTAACCTGGAAAATCTGATAGCCTTCGAAACGATAGAGAGAATCATAGTGCACCGTTCCAGATGAAACAATGGAAGGATCACCTTCTTCATACTGCTCAAGATAGTTATTGCTGGTAGCAGTGTTTGTCAAAAAGAGAATAATCTCTTTATCAAGTTCCTGGATAGTGAGATCCGGAGCATCAGGGCCGTCAACTACTTTGAAACAGTTGTCGAAAAGACGCTGGCATTTGTCATCTGTACGACGGAGCAATTCAACTGAAGCAAACGGGCCGCCAGAAGTTGCTCGTGCCCAAGGCAGACCAACTGTAATATAATTGAGTGCACCTGGTTTCAGAGTAAAAGGTCCGGCTGACTGCATAAAACGACGGTCATTAGGCTGGTTACCTGCTGTTTCTTCAGTCCATTTTTTAGGACCTGCAGGAGGAACACCACCGGTACCCCAATCACAAGGATCGGTTTCGTCGGGGAACATAAAATCACATTCAGGACCATAAGCACCAGAAGAGACGTGTGCATTTCCGCCATACATCATCTTGGTATTGTCTTTCCAAATACCACGGAGAAGATTGTAATACTCAACAGCAAAATCCGGGTCGGTCATATATTCTGGAGCTCCGGCTGTAGAATTGTTATGATATACAAAGCGACGCATACCGTAACGTTCGTCATCAATAATTCCGTTTCCAAAGTTCACACCGTTGACGGCTTCGTTACAGTTTTCAGTTACCGTAGCGCCAGATGTATCAGTGTATTGTTTAAAGGCGCCATTATCAATGCCATCGGGGTCAATATATGGTCCCTGGAAAAAGTCAATACCAATGGCAGGAGGTTGATCACCATATCCAAAAGCGCCTTGTCCGTCTTCATCATACTGGTCTCCGTTATAGCAATAACCTAATCCACGAGCCACATCGCAACCAATATAGTCATCCAGTGAATAACCCAGGTCGGGGTCAGTCCAAAGCGACATATAAGTTTCCTGCAAAGTGTAAGTTGACCGGTTGATAATTTCAAAGGAGTAAAAAGTCATGTTATTGATCTCATCATTGGTAGAGAAAGCAAATGCCTGCGCACGGATTTCAAGACCAATGGAAGCTCCCTGAGTTTCTGTATGAACATTTCCTTTGTCGTTGAAAACCCACCAGATAGTCTGGTCACCTTTAAGAACCTGGTCAGCAAGTAAACCACCGGTAACTATGCCTTCTTCGGTTTCAAGTGTTGGGTCTGGTTGGTGACAAAGACTGTTGGCAACATCATAATAAGGATAGTCACCCATGGTTGCATCGTACAACCCGTCCATGTCTGAGTCAAAAAATGGAGCCAGATACAAAGACTGTCCCTGATAAATATCTCCGTGGGCCGGATAAGTCAGAAAGTAAGCCGGAATAGAATAGTCCGGATATTCTGATGGGTTGGCTCTCCAGGCGAGGAATTCATCAACGTCTTTACGGTAAATGACATTCATTCTGTCATACTTGATACATGTTTCTGCACTAACGGCAGCTGTTCCGTCAATGGTCAACGGGCCAGGGAAAAAGTCGTTTCCAACCTGACGATACCTGTGAGCGGCCAGTTTCAGCTGACCATTAATGTCGGTACCACCAATCCACAAAGCGCCGGCAAACATCGAAGTCTTTTTTGAGCCATAAGGCACTTCATACTCGGCAACATCGGCAAGGTCCCACCACATATCACCACCAGAGTTGATACGTGCACGGACATTGTTGATTTTTAATTCTGTGCTAACCGCTCCAGGGAGACAGGCCTCAGCAGCAGCTCTAAGTCTGATCTGAGTTCCATCCTGCTTGGATCGGCTTTCGACTACCGGTACTTTTCTGGCGTACGAGCCCATCGCCAGCCCGAGAAGACCGATAAACAATAGCGATGTGATTATATTCTTTTTCATACTTCTATTTTTTTACTTTTTTAGAAACCGAAAGCAACACCAAATCTGATTCTTCTGGGCAAGCTGTAATTGTATGGGCTGTTAACAGCAAGAGAGTAAAGCGTGCGGTAAGCTTCTTCGTTAACCTGTGCTTCAATACCTGCCTGATATTCAGAGGCAGCAAGATATCCGTCATCATCAGCATTTCCGGTAGAACGATAAACATCAAGAATATTCTTACTGTTCAGAATGTTAAGAATTTCGAAGTACACATTCAGCACCATTTCTTTCTTTCCAATCTTCACGTCGATGTCACGGTCAATACGTGAATCGATGCGGAACGACCATGGAAGACGACTTCCGTTTACCATACCCTGAAGCTGGTAATTTCCACCACTTAATATACCCGAAACTATGTTGCTTGACTTGCTGTAAGGAGTACCTGAACCACCAGTGAAAGTGAAGTTCACGCCAGTGTTCTGAAGCAGCGGCGAAACCTTAACTTTTCCGTCACCTACTTTTTTAGTAATCTTCGGACCATTGTAATTCTTGCCTGAACCGAAACGGTAGTCAAGTACAAGGGTAAATGCATGACGACGGTCGAAATCGAGCGGGTTCAATGTGCGGAGGTTCGGCTGACCGGTACGCACCAGGTTCATACCTGAGGAAGAGTTCGATCCGGTACCATCTGCAAACTGCAAGGTGTAGCTGGCTTTCATCCAGACATTGGCACTGCGGCGAAGGTCATAGGCAATGATCATACCTTTTACGGTACCAAAGTCGATGTTGTTAAAGGAATAATAATCGATCGGGTATCCGCCATAGAAACGATAGGACTGTACCAGATCGCGCATTTCGCGATAGTAAGCCGAGAATTTCAGAGCAGACTTAACACTAATCAGCTGCTGGAAGCCTAATTCGTAGTCAACCGTTTTCTCTGGTTTCAGATCAGGATTGCTGATAAATGCCTGAGCATTGGCCTGAATAAAGTAATAGTTAGTCGGGTCAAGACGCAAACCTGAAGTTGGACGCTTCGATGTTACATCATAGTGAGCAAAGAATAAAGCTTCGTCAGAGATCGGGAATGAGAATGAAATACGCGGCATATAAGAAACCTGAGGTTTGTAATCCTTAAATGCGGCTGAAGTCGGTTTTGTCAGGGATGGATCTATCAGATAAGGAGCTATTCCGCTGGATGTTGAAATCAGGGATGGGTCTGTAATCTGAGTTCCGAAAGCGTTATACCAAATATCACCATCGCGGTAACCAAGAATCTCATTTGGATTGTTCACATTGTCAACATAAACTGTGGCACTGCCAGGAATATTGCCTGGATGAACACCCAGATTGGTAACCTGGTCGGCAGTTTTTGCTTCATAAAATAAATACTTGTCTTCCAGGACCATCTGATTGGCATCGAAACGGTCTACACGCAAACCAATGTTGAAGATGAGATCTTTGAAAGCAAACTTGTCCATGATGTAGCCTGCCATGTAAATAGGCTCAAAGGCACCAACTTCGCGAGTATAATTGCCATCAGCATCTTTCTTGGTGAAAAAGTCATCAAAACTAGGCTTGCTGGACAATTTCTTACCTGTGTAATCGTATCCGTAGTAAGTAACATAGGCATTACCTTCATTCAGCAATTCATCAGCTGAGAACCAATCGATGCTGAATACTGATGGATCATATGAATCAACATCAATCCAATCTGTGTTTTCTTTGGCCAAACCGAGCGATTCGCGGAAGTTAATGTCGAATGCATACTGGCTGGCGCCATCATACAAACGGGAATATTCCACGGTATCGGTAAAAACACCATAAATATCTTCCTTGCGATAAGGATTATTTAAGTCAAGCTGCTCGATATGCGCATTTGTCAGCTGACGCATACGGGTCCAAAGCCCTACCGGGCCAAATCCGCCATTATCACCTAATCCATAATAAGAATCGCTACGCTGTTCGTACTGGATACCAAACTGGAAAGCGTGATTTCCGATATCTGCCGATGCATTTGCATTTACGCCGATTTGAGTGGCGTCTGACTTGTTGTATGCGTCATAAATGGTTCCAGGAGCAGCCCATAAGCTATAAATTGATTCAGGCTGCTGGCCATTCAGCAATGCTCCGGCATTCTGAATGTTAGTATAATTGGAATAATAACCGCTGTGCAAATCATATAAATCATAATACTGATTTGTATAATTTGAGGTGATGGGATTATTTGAACCTGGTTCAAAAGTTACCAGCGTATCATAAAAGTTGTTCAGCACATATACATTATATAGACCTTCTTCAGGAAGATCGGTCAGCTCATAAGATTTGGTTTTGTAGGTGTTGAATTTACCCCAATGACCATATTTGAACAGGTTATCCTTATGTGATGGATCCTGAACAAGAGAATTGTTTTTTGAGTAGTCAGCCTGGATGTTGTAAAAAACATTTTTCACAATCGACTTACTGGCAGTATCCGTGTTGAAGCGCTGGGTGAAACGGCCGAAAACGCGCCAGGTGCTATTGATCACCTGAGGATATTGATTGTAATTAAACATCGAATAGCTGTGAATGTAAGCCAGTCCGTTGTTGTAGTTGAGCGAACCACCAAAGGTAAGGTTGGTAGTGCTTGTTGTACGGACGTCAAGTTTCAGCGAAACATTGGCAGCATATGAAGGAGATTCGATTTTTGACTTGATTTTCTCAAGATTGTCCATGGACACGAACTGCAGGTTCTGGTAAGTACCATAGCCAGTTCCGGTTTCGCGGAGCGGAAACTGTTCTACCTGAGCAAGGTAATCATCTTTCGCCTTATAAAGTCCGTCATAGAATGGTGAACCGTCTTTCTCGTAAGAAAACTCTCCTGCAAGGAAATATCCGAGCAAAGCGGTATTCTGCGTTGAATCTCTGCCCTTGAGCAGTGGTCCCTGCATATAGAGTCCAAGAAGGTTGTAATCGTAAGCATCGAGAAGTTTCGATGTTACCAATTCAGCTCCCATGCCGAAAGTACGGCTGGCACCCTTTGTAGTAATGTTTACAACACCACCGGTTGCATCACCGAAGTTTGCGGGCAGACCGCCGGTGATAACTGTTACCTGCTCGAGTGCAGATTTCGGAAGCGAAGATGAGCCACGCACGCGAACACCGTCGATGTACATTACTGTACCATCGGTACGACCACCGCGGATGGATCCCATTTCACCGTCAGAAGAAAATACACCACCCACGGTAACAGCAACCGAAGTTGCATCGCGGCCGGCCATTTTCTCGATTTCTTCCGATGTTACCGTACCTCCGGAAGAACCACCGTCCTTCTCAATGAGGGGAACTTTATAGTCAACAACCTCGAAAGTCGTCAGCGTAACTGCTGTCGACTCCATGTCAATGTCGAGGAAGGTGATTGTGCCGTCTTTCACAACAACACCCTGAACCATCAATGGCTTGTAGCCAACATAAGTGGCTTTCACATCGTAGGTTCCCGGGTTAATCGGCTTAATAGTGTAATTTCCGTCGAAATCGGTGGTTGATCCGCCCATTTGCTTGCCGCCGCTTTCAGCGACGATGTTAGCAAACGGGATGGGTTCTTTGGTTTCCTTATCCACCAATTTCCCTTTCAACGTTCCGGATGACTGTGCGAGCAGCATCGAGCTCACAAACAAGGTCAATCCTAAGGCAGAGAGTAGTTTTCGAAACATATGGGTTGGTTTATTTTTTGAAAAAGCTTTAAATTTGAGCGGGTAAAGTTATAAAGTTTTACTTTTTTAAACTGATTTTTTTTCAGATTGTCGAAAAGATTTTTCAACGTCAGAAATATTTAGGTTCCAAAATGGCCGAATAGATGACCGCTTTTTTCAGTTCAAAATGAGATAAAACAGGATTAGGCTGATTTTTCTTACTGTTAAAAACATCTTCTTTCACCGGCTTGCCAGCAAGGGTGCTGTGGAGATTATCTTCAGTTGTAAGAACATCAATCGAGGAAGAGTATGGAACATATTGATCAATAGACATGTATGTTGGAGCGGTGGCTTCAATACCACCTTCTTCTACCGATGATTCAATGGAATCGATGGAATCGGAGTAACTGTTTTCAACCGTTACGGGAGCCGGAGTGTTTTGTTGCGATGTGAAATCACCCTGTGTGAACATTTCAATCAACTTGTTGATTTCGTCTGCTGTTGATGCAGGTCTGCTTGCCTGTTGGCCCGGCATCTGTGCATTCTTACGCAACTGCTGGGCGGCTTCCTGCTGCTTCCGGGCAGTTTTTTTCATTGCTGAAATAATTATCCAGGCAACGAAGAAAATAATAAGACCTATAAATTGTTCCATGGGGAAATTGGGGTTGGTTGTGAATTTCGCAGCTTAAAAGTATATTATCGTTTCAATGACGTTTGCCGTGAATCAGAATCCGGCAAGAGAAGAAAAGTTATCGGCTCAGAGTTTATTGATAACATCCATCACCATCTCTTTTTTTCGTCTGGAAATGGGAATTTCGGTTCCATCCTTCATGATAATGTAACCACCATCATTGCGGACTACTGTTTTGATGTAATCAAGATTGATCAGGTGTGATTTGTGCGGTCGAATAAAATCCTTACCTGAAAGCTGCTCTTCAATCTCTTTGAGCGTTTTGGAAACAATAATTCTTTTTCCATCTTTCAGATAAAAATTTGTATAGCAATCATCGCTTTGACAGCGGATAATATCCGATGTTTCAACGACATGCATGCCTTCGAACGTATGCAAAACTATTTTGCGTGGCTCCGGATTCAGGTTTTCCAACAGCGTTTTATAACTGATGGTCCGATCGGGAGCTGCAATCTTTTCGCGATGCTTTTCAACCGCCTTTTTCAGATCATCGGGCAAAATGGGTTTCAGCAAATAATCCAAAGCACTGAATTTAATGGCTTTAATGGCATACTGATCGAATGCGGTGGTGAAAATGACATCAAAATCAATTTCAGGCAACATTTCGAGCAAGCGAAATCCGCTGCCATCGGGCATCTGAATATCCAGGAAAACCAGATCCGGCGTGTGTTGCTTGATGGCAGTCAGCCCGGATTCAACATCCATAGCTTCGGCAATTATCTGAACGTCGGGCACATAGCGTCCCAACAGTGCTTTCAGGGTAATTCTCGATGCGTCTTCGTCATCTATTATTATGGCTCGTATCATAGCTCAATAATTTTGTTCAAAAATACAAGAATTTTTCGCTCAAAGGTCAATAAAAGGAATCACAAGTCTCACCCTCGTTCCCGAGGCGTTTCCTGCTTCGTCCTTCAGATCGGTAATTTCTACGGAAATTTTATTTTTCAGATGTTTATTCAGAATGTCCAGCCGCTCTTTGGTGATAATGATTCCCTGCGATTTCTGAATCAACCCGCTCTTTTGCTTGATTTCCATGGCTTTCTCGCGTCCTATTCCATTGTCTTCAATCACGCAGAGAATGTAATCTTCTTCTTCCCACATCTGCACCAGCAAGCGGCATTCGCCCGTTTTTTTATTCATAAACCCATGAATAATTGCATTCTCGATGTAGGGCTGAACAATCATAGGAGGAATCCCCATATATTCAGTATCCATACCTGATTCAACACGAATTTCATAATGAAAACGGTTGTTGAATCGCATGTTTTCCAGATCGAGATAATGCTTCAGCAGCGATATTTCCTCGGATATAGGGATGTAGGCCTCGCGGCTGGTAGAGAGAATCAGCCTCATTAGCTGACTAAATTTTGCCAGATAATTGATGGCGTTTTCCGAATCGTTCGAAATAATGAAACTCTGAATGGAATTGAGGGAATTAAAAATAAAATGCGGATTCATTTGCAGACGCAACGCTTTCTGCTCCAGATCGAACATTTCCTTTTCAATTTTCAGCACGCGGGTTTCAACCTCATTCTGTTGTCTGACTTTTTTTACCCTTCCTCTGATAAAGAGCCAGGTAATGAGCAAAGCTGCAACAAGAAGAAGGATTCTGAAAAACCATGTTTTATAAAATGGAGGTTTGACAATAATGACAAATGATATTCCCTTTTCATTCCAAATCCCGTCGTTGTTTGTCCCCTTAACCATAAAATGATAAGTTCCGGGTTTCACGTCGGTGTACTCAGCCGTGCGGCGCGAAGCATCGGTTCGGATCCAGTCTTTGTCGTAATTCTTTAATATATATGCATATTGATTTTTCGACGAATTGGTATAGTCAAGCGCTGCGAATGAAACTGAAAAGAAATTATTGCTGGGACCAAGAATTACCGTGTCTCCATCATCGATATAAACACCATGAGGTTTGTTGAAAACATTGAATTCGGTAATTACGAGCTGTGGTATTTTTCTGTTTATTCTGATGCTTTTCGGATTAAACAGATTGAAGCCGTTCATGCCACCGACAACAATCCGGCCGTCAGAAAGAATTTCGGCAGCTCCCCCATTGAATTCATGACTCTGAATCCCATCATTTACATCATACAGGGCAACAGTGTTCTCTTTTGCATTGAACCTTATAAGTCCCGAATTGGAAGTCAGCCATAAGAAACCAGATCGGTCCTCAACAATATCGTAAATTACATTGTCAGGAAAGCCATCTTTTTTGCCATATTGTTTGAACACTCCTGTTTTTCGGTCATATTTATTCAGACCACCCCCGAATGTGCCCACCCAGATATTGCCATCTGAATCCTCAAATGTCGACAGAATTCTGTCGTTTGAAATACTAACAGGATTTCCTTTGTCGTGGTGAAAAACATAAATCTTTCCGGTTGCCGGGTCCAGTCTGTTGAGACCGTTAAAAGTGGATATCCACACAATACCGGCCATATCGACCATAACACTGTAAATATTGTTGCTTGAAACATTCCCCTTGCTCTCATATCCGGGATACAACCAGTTCCTGCAGCGAAAATTTGTCAGATCAATGCAACTCACTCCACCCGTACAAGCGATCCAGAGGTTGTTTTTTGAATCCGGGGCTATCTTCCATACTTCGTTGCCTGCAATGCCGTTAGGGACACCGGCCGTAAATATTTTTCTCACCTTTCCACTCTGATCAAGCAGGTACAAACCTTTTCCGGAGGTGCCGGCCCAGATATCGCCATTTTGGGTAACCTCCAGAGAAAGGACCGGAATATGCCCGAAATCGTTTTTTGAAAAATGCGAAAACTGCTGGTCTGCAGCGCCAAATTCAATTAACCCACCGTAAGTGCCAACCAGAAGATTGCCATTCTGAAGCGTTTGAAAAGCCCATATAAGATTATGATTGTGATCAAACTGAGTTCCTGAAATTCTGAAATGGGGAAATTTGTAGGCAAAATCGGAAAACATATTCAGTCCGTGCATGGTCCCAATCCAAACTTCGCCTCCCGAGGAGCCGGCCAAACTGAGAATCCCATTGTTGATCAGTCCGTAACGACTGTTGAAGTCACTGTAAATGTGCCGGAGTTCACACGATTTTGGATAATAAATATAGACCCCGTTTTCAGGCGTTGCAATCCAAAATCTATCACGATTGTCGCATAGCAAACGGGTTACAGGCTGAGAAATCAGTTCTTCGGGCAGACCGGTATTATCCTCACATGATATTATATATTCTTCCAACGTTTGCTTATCTATCACATAGACTCCGCAATAGGTGCCAATCCAAAGCGATTTTTCAGATTCAGCAAACGATGTAATGACAGGTGTCTCGCCAGCTCCACACGTATTAACATCAATCCGTGTAATCTGATTTGTTTTCAGGTCCATGAGTGCAACACCATGCTGTGTGCCGATCCATAGCCGGTTCATGTCATCGATGTGCAGCGACATAATCTGATCAGAGGGAATTGATGCTGTTTTTCGATTACTCCGCGTATATCGGGTAAATTTTTCTTCAGCTATATTAAAGCTGCACAGACCTTTGTTGGTTCCAATCCATAAATTTCCAGTCTTGTCATAAGCCAGCGCACTAATACTGTCAGAAGGGGGGCTATTGGAGTTGTAAAAACTGAAGTAATACGTTTTGAAGGTATCTGCTTTGAACTTATAAACATTCAATCCTTTGTCAGTCCCCACCCAAAGATTTCCGCTGTTGTCCTCTGCCAGCGCATTAATAGTTTCACAACTTATTTTCCCATTTGGTTTTGCATAATCAGGTCTGAAAATCTGGAATTTATACCCATCGAAACGATTCAGCCCATCCCAGGTGCCAATCCAAATGAATCCGCGCGAGTCCTGAAGGACAGTCTGAACGGTGTTTTGCGACAGGCCCTTACGGAAACTGTATATTTCGGAAGAGTAGCTGTCAAATGTCATCTCGTCGCTGCTTTGTGCAGTGACAGTACAGCCCGTCCAGATGAAAGCTGCAAATAATAGATATTTCCTGAATCGTGTCAAGGGTTAGTTTTATGCCACACAAATGTAAAAGATATTTTCATTAATGCCTATAATGGTCAGCAAAAGGTCATTTTAAATCAGTCTGATCATTCTTCTATTCAAATTTGAGATGAGCTCATAGCAGACATTTAAAAAATCAGACTAACAACAATTTGCATTTATTAATACAGTAATTTCATAATTATGCCCGGAACTCCGATGCTAAAAACTCATCCAACACTTAACCAACTATAGTTTTAAAGTTACGTATGAAATAATAATTTGCATATCAATTCATTTGATATTATCTTCGTTAACTGAAAACCACCACCTGTCGAAGTCCGGCTTATTTTTACCTATTAAAACCGGCTCCCGGAAAGTGGAAAAAGATGTAAGAACAAAGATCTGCAAAGTTGTAACTAAAACAAAAAGCCAATGTCAGACATGTACACTGCGGATTCAATTCAACAAATGCTGGATTCAATTTACGACGGCATAATGGTTCTTGATATAAATTCCGGCAAATATGTGTATGCGAATCAATGTGCCTGCGAATTATATGGCTGCCCGAAAGATATGGTGAAGGATCTGGATCCTGCCGATCTCAGTGTCCTGAAAGCTCCCTACGACGAAGCTGCAATAAACGCATATAGTGAAACAGCGCGCAAAGAGGGCAAATGTGTGTTTGAATGGCTTGCGAAAAAACTGGATGGGAGCCATTTCTGGGCTGAAGTTGCGCTAACCTATGCAGAGATCGATGGGAAATTTAATTACATAGCAGTTGTCAGAGACACCTCGGCAAAAAAAGCGATTGAAACCGAAAAAAACAAAACCAATGCGCAGTTACGGGCCATCCTGGATTCTTCGCCCGATGCTCTTGCTATCATCAACAGCGATGGTGTTTTTCTGGACGGCAACAAATCGTTTCTGGAAAGATGGGACAAACAACCCGATGAAATAATCGGACACAGCGCCATCGAAATTCTGCCTAAAGATATATTTGACTCACGACTCAAAAAAATCAGGCAGGTTATAAAAACCAAAATACCTGTCAGCTTTGTCGACACTTTCAACGGTAAATGGTTTGAAATATTTATCTCCCCCGTTTTGGAGAATGATGGCAGTTCGACCAGTATAGCGATGACATCGCGCAATATTACAGACGCAAAAACGGCCAACGACACGCTAAAAGCAGAACACGATCATCTGGTCGACGTTTTGGAATCGATGTCGGATGCATTCGTTTCGATTGATACAGACTGGTTTTACACTTACGTCAATCAAAAGGCCGGTGAAATTTTCGGAAAAGATCCGCAATGGTTAACCGGCAAACATATATGGACTGTGTTTCCGGAAGGCGTAGGGCAACCCTTTCAAAAGAACTATGAAAAGGTCATGAAGCAACGGGTGCCTGTAAGTATGGAGGAGTATTATCCGCCTTTGGACAAATGGTTTGAAAACCGCATTTATCCTACAGAAAACGGCATTTCAATTTTCTTTCATGATATAACGGATATTAAAAGCACAGAGTTGCAGATTAAAGAATCTGAACTACGATATAAAGCCATATTTGAAAACACGGGAACAGCGGCTGTTATTATTGAAGAAGACACAATAATTTCATTGGCTAATTCAAAATTTGAAGAACTCTCCGGATTCACCAGAAAAGAAATTGAAAATATCAAAAGCTGGAAAGAATTTGTTGCATGGGATGATTTGGTGAAGATGGAAGAGCAACATATGCTGCGTCGGTTGAAAAATGAAGCTGCGTTGAAATCATATGAATTCAGGTTTGTCGATAGAAATGGTGTTGAAAAGTATATTCTTTTGACGGTTGATATCATCCCTGGCTCAAAAAGAAGTGTTGCGTCGCTGCTCGATATTTCTGAAATTAAAAACAATGAAATAACACTTCGTGAGTCTGAAGCAAAGTATCGTCTGTTGTTTGAGCACAACCCGCTCCCGATGCTGATTTACGAAAGAGGTACTTTGAAAATGATTTCGGTTAATGAGTCATTTCTGAAGCTCTATGGCTATACCGCTGAACAGATTTCTCAGATGCACCTTACAGATTTGTATCCGGAAAAAGATAAAAAGCCAATTACTGAGCTTGCACACAGAATTCAGGGACACGAATATGCAGGAGAATGGCGCCACCTGAAATCTGACGGAACACTGATTGACATTCTGGCCACTTCACACGACATCAGATACAATAACAGAAGTGCAAGAATTGCAGTTATTAACGACATCACCGAACGAAAAAAAATTGAACAGGAAATTCTGCGCAGTGAAAAACAACTGAAAGAAGCTCAGCATGTGGCCAAACTCGGAAACTGGGAACATGTGCCAGCAACGAACGAGATAATTTGGTCCGACGAAATGTATTCTATTTTTGAAATCGATCCCAGTGCATCTGTTTCATTGTTTGATTCGTTCATTGAAAGAATGCATCCAGACGATAAAGAAAAAGTTGAACACGAATATTTCAAAACATTAAAAAAAATAAAGGAGAGCCATTTCGAACACCGGCTTCTGATGCCAGATGGGAGAGTGAAATATGTGTTTGTAAATTGTTTTTGTGATCCTGACAGACCTGTGACTTCAGCACACATCATAGGAACAATGCAGGATATTACCGAACGAAAAAAAATCGAACTCGAATTACAGCGAAGTCGGATGTTGCTTCGATCTATGATTGATGCTCTTCCCATGTGGCTCGCTGCTATTGATCTTGATGGCAAATATTTCATTGCAAATAAGTTTTATTCGCAAACATTCAAACTGCCGTTAGACCAGATTGAAAATCACAACTACAGCGAATTTTTTCCACCTGACTTATATCAAAGACATAAGCTGTTGGTTGATCAATGTATTGAATCAAAAAAAGCAGTTGAGGTAACTGATCTGCTTGAATTGGAGAAAGGAATTGCGACCCACATTTATGGAGCATATACACCATTGTTTGATGAAAATGGGAACATATTCGGACTCAGTGCTGCCGTAATGGACATCAGTAAACAAAAAGCCATTGAAGAAGAAATTATACGACTGAACCAGACTCTGGAAGAAAAGGTGGCGCAACGTACCACTGAGCTTGCAAGAAAGAACGAAGAACTCGTTGTGGAAATTTCGGAACGTGTAAAAGCAGAAGAATTAATCAAACACCAGTTGCAGGAAAAAGAAGTGTTGCTGCAGGAAATTCACCACCGGGTGAAAAACAACATGCAGGTGATCGTCAGTATTCTGAACCTGCAACTGTCTTCGGTGAGAGATGAACACACAAGACGTATTCTGCGCGACAGTCAAACGCGAATCAAAACAATGGCACTGGTGCACGAAAAGCTATACGAAACCACCGATTTCTCAAATATTGATCTGATAGATTACATCAAAAATCTTTTTGAATTTCTTACTTCCATTTACAAATCACCCAACGAAAACATTCAATGTAAAATAACCGGCAAGTCCTTTAAAGTTGATATTGACACCATCATTGCGATCGGGCTTATTACAAACGAAATAGTTACGAATTCATTCAAATATGCCTTCGATCCGGGTACAATGGGACTTATTGAAATCAAACTCACCAAAAAGGATGAAAAAAATCTGGTTTATTCCATCAAAGACAATGGAAAAGGATTGCCCGAAGGGTTTGATATACGCAACACCAAAAGTCTGGGACTTCAACTGGTCAGCATTCTTACAGAACAAATCAACGGAACCATCGAGGTAAAAAGATCTGCGAAAGGGACTGAATTCATTATTGTTTTTCCACCGGCAGGATGATCTGACAAAACGCAGGCGTGAAGGGATTCTTGAAAGAGTGAGTCCGAATTGAAATCAAGTAAGCAATATATTTTTCGGCAGCGATTGCTGAAATAGTTTTTCAGTCGATTCTGGCTGATAAACGCTTTCATTTTTAATTTGAGCTTGATACAACAGCAGCTCTTTATTCTTTCGGATTTTTTCAATTGTCAATCGCGCAAGCAGATAGCTTATCGTTGATTCGGCGCCTTGGTTCAGGTTGACCTGATTTTCTTCCAGTCCGTCGTAACACCCCCCTGTACAGGGATTGTACATAATTTGATTAAGATGGTTGTTGCCAAGAAACCATTGATTTGTTTTGTAAATCCGGGTTTTAAAATCCTCATCGTTATAAATATCGTCGAATGATTGCAAGGCAAGTATCGTATAGGCAACATCTATGGGTTGTTCGCCAGAAGATTGAGATTCCCCGCCCTTTTTCAGCCAACCTTTGTTGGAAATAACTTTCATCATGTCGCCCTCTGTCGTTTTGGAAATCAGAAAATCAAACGATTCTTTTGCGATGCGCTGATATTTAGGTTCCTTCACACTTTGCCAGGCCATAATCATGGCTTCGGGCAAAATACTGTTGGCATAGGTAAGATAACTTTCGAACCATGCCCACTCCTTGTCCGATTCAAATTCATACATGTCAGCTAGTCGTTCGGCAAGTATTTTAATGATTCGTTTCGCCGGGGTTGACCCATGCTTCAGATCGAAATAGTATAAGCCCTTTATATTAAAAGCCATGGCTCTTGTAGAAAACATTTCAATTGCATTCTGCATCGATATTCCGAAAATTTCTTCTGCTTTTTTGATCATTTCGAGAGGCAAAATGTCTTTGTTCGAAATCAGATATCCAAGCGCCCAGTTTGCTCTGCCATTGGCATCTTCGAGATTTTCGTTTTCGTTTTGAGTTGTAAACTGTTTATGCTTATCAACATAATTCAGAAAAGTTCCGTCGGGTTGCAGACAATATTGAATAAAATTCAGATAGGTATTCAGGAGAACAAGATCAGTCCGATCCCTGGTTAATTCATAGTGTTTGCAAATGACAATCATTGCGCGTGCATTATCGTCGAGTGTGTAGCCGGATGAAGTATCGGGCCTGTTGATTTTCGAAAACTGCAGCATGCCGAAAGCAGTTGTCATTTGTTTTATATGTCGAAGATTTACATCCGGGATGTTGTAATCCAGAACAAATTTATTCACCATTATTTTTTTAAACAGCTGAGCATGCGCAATGGCTGAATTTTCCCATGCAGTAGGGGCAATTTTATGCAGCATTTCCGTACTGATTCTTTCGCGATGCGAATCACTTTTAAATAATTTGATAACACTGGCTGCCAGCTGAGTTGGTTGCTGAAAACCAATTAGTAAATCGGGATATTCTGCCAGCATTTCGCGCGCCTGCGGAATAGGCGTTGAAATAACAGGACAGCCGCAACTCATGGCGTACGAAAATGTTCCACTCACTGACTGATTGGGATCTTTGGATGTAAACAGATAAATATCGGTCAATCGCAAATATTCGAGCAATACCGTCAGGGATAAATATTGATTGATGAACGTTACATGTTTTTCAAGGTGCAGTGATTCTACTTTTTGAAGTAGCATTTCCCTGTATTTTTCGCCTTCATGCTTAACTACACCAGGATGGGTTTTTCCGATAATAAGAAACATAACATCCGGATGAATTTCAACTATCGCTGGAAGCGCATCCAATGTGGTTTCTATGCTTTTGCCTGCACTTAGCAATCCAAAAGTTGAGAGCACTTTTCGACCTGTCAATCCATATTTCTTTTTCAACATTGTTTTGCTGCTGTTCGAAACCAAATGCGTTCCATGAGCAATCACTTCGATTTTCGATTTCTCAATGCCGTAGTCCTGCTCAAGCACTCCCCGCGAAGTTTCAGTCATCACAACGATGGCTTTGCTGGCGGCGGCCATTGCATTCACCATGTTTTTCAGGCGATCATCAGGAGCAGGCAATACAGTATGAAAAACGATAATGACCGGTGCATTTATCTGATCGATAAAACTCAAAAAATCATTGCCTTCATTCAGATTGTAAAAACCAAATTCATGCTGAATAACTACGATTTTAATATTTGTGTTTTTGTTGATTTTATAAGCAGTAACAGTAAATTCAACTGGTTTCGAAGTATCGAAAACGCCGCTTACTATTTCGGGATAATCAAACTTTTCATCGGTTGTTTCGAGTGCACAGACTTTCACCTTAAAAGACTTTCCGAATTTATTCTGAACAGCATCAATCAGATCCTGCGAATAGGTTGCAATGCCACATTCACGAGGCGGATATGATGTAATGAAAAGAATTTCAGGTGTCGCATTTTTCTTCAGGCTTTTATTGCCCCCCGAAATTTGTTCAGAATAAATGTTGCTGACAGGAATTGCTTTTGCCACTTCATTGAACGGCACTGAAAAGGCATTGCGTACTAGGTTACTTTTTTTCATTGCACTTATTATTAATCGATAATTCGTTGAGCAAAGCAGACAGACTTAATGAGGCGCATCCGATTTGTTCGTCTGCTGCACCATAATAAATATACAGCGTATCGTCAAACAATGCAGTACCAGTTGGAAACACCACGTTGTTTATTATTCCATTTAATTCCCAATCGTACTGCGGAGAAAACAAGGGATATGGAAGTCGTGAAAGTTCTTTAGAGGGATCCTCCAAATCGAGCAAAGCAGCACAGGCCGAATACACAAATCCCCGGCTCGTTTTTTCCACTCCGTGATAAATCAACAACCATCCTTTTTCTGTTTCGATAGGCGGACAGCCGCCTCCGATATATCGAGATTCGTGTTTGTGGCGAGGATCCATAACAATATGATCTGGCAATGTCCTGTAATACTGCGCCCACCACTCGTGGGTGAGCTCGCTTAAATCGTCCACGCACACCAATTGAATTCCGGGTCTGACACGATGAAGAAAACATAGTTTATTGTTGATTCTGCGCGGGAAAAAAATAACGTTTTTATCCCACAGCAGAATTTTTGTTTTGATATTGTCGGCCTGATAATAAAACAAATGGTTTCGGTAATACTTTTTATTCACGCGCGGCGCCGATTCAAGCAGAAACACAAATTCGACATATGAAACCGGTGCAACAATAATCCCTTTCTTTTCAAAATGTATAAGATCGGTTGAAGTGGCCAAAGCTCCCTGTGCATTCACTCCATCATACGCCGTGTAAGTCAGATAATACAGATCATCAATTTTTGATATCCGCGCATCTTCAACACCATGAGATTCATAGTCGGCTTCAGCCACAATAATGGGTTTATCGCTCCGTTCGCGAATAGTCGTCGGGCCATCAAGTTTGCAATAGCCAATCGTTGAAAAATTCCCATTTTGCACCGCCCGGTAAAACATGTGTATTGTGTTTCCATCCTGCATAATGGCAGGATTAAGAACGCCTTCGTTTTCAAATTCAAGGCCTGACTTTTTCAGCAGGATTCCTTCTTTTTTTACTTCTATCATTTGCTTGATTTTTTAATTTTTTTAAAGATTGGGGGCATGGTGTCCCCTAACAGAAATCCCCATGGTTTCAGCGATTCAATATGATCGCATATCAATTTTATAATCGCCAGTAAAGGAATCGACAGAAACATACCCGGGACACCCCAGATAATGTTTCCAACCAAAACGGCGATAATTGAAAACAGCGCATTGATTTTCACTTTTGATGCAACTATTCTCGGAACTATATAATTGTTGTCAATCAGCTGAATGACATAATAAATTACCATGACATAAACGGCATACCAGGGCGATGTTTTGGTTACCAGAGCAACCATCATTGGCAAAGCAACAGCAACTAATCCTCCGATATATGGAATGAGATTGAGCAATGCGCCAATTATTCCCAGCAGTAAAGCATATTCGATTCCGAGTAACAACAGTGCAATTATTTCGAGCGTTGCAACAATCAGTATTTCCAGGGCAAGACCAACAAGATATTGTTGTATGACCGTTTTTATCTGAGTGATAATTTCGTTCACTTTGCTTTTGTTGTCACTGCCGAAAAGCCTGCGAATAAATTCAATCAGGATGGGCTGATAAAAAAGCAGCATAAATACATACACAGGAATCAGAAGAATCACCACGATGCTGTTTCCGATACCCACCATCGTTTGGCTGAATGCTGAACCGCTCAACCCCAAAAGGTCGGTTTTGAATTCTGCCAGCCATGTACGAATACTTTGTTGGTTGATATCAAGATATCCTGCCAGCCAAACTATGAAATCTTCCGATGCTAAGGTCAGTTTTTCTATCAGCAATGGCCATGACTCACTCAAGCGCGCAACCTGCGATGCAATCAATATTCCAAGGAATGCGATGATCAGAAATGAAAGAAGCAAAGTGATAATAATGGAAATCACTCTGTTCAATTTTCTTCTGACAAAAAACTGCACCACCGGGTGCAGAACAATGGCAATAATTACTGCAAAAATGAACGGAACAATGATGCCTCTTGCAACGTAGAGCAATGCCAGCAACGCCACAAGACCGATAATAAAAATACCGGTCCTGTAGGTGAAACTAATTTTCGACTTCGTTGTTGTCACATTTTGCTTTCTTTCTTTTTTATCAGGTTTGAAATAATATTGCCGATTCCCTTGGTTGCAGCAATTTGTAAAACAAGCCCCACGACTTTTCGCAGTGTGCCCGCCTGAGGACCGGCAACGACTTTTTTGACCAAAGAACCTGCAATCACTCCTGTGACAGCACCCGCAAGATTACCCAATATGCCAACCGGCGACAAAACACTTTTTAATTTGTCTTTAATGAAATCGCCCGACATAACTGCGTCTGTTGCAATAACCAGTTCCTCGTTAAACAGAGCCTTTGCCTGCAGCAATGTTTCCTGCTGAAGTTTTATTGCCTCCTTCAGTTCTGTAGCCGGCGATGTTATAAGAGTTTCTTTCATCACATTAGTTGTTTAATAAAAAAATTACGAATAACTTTTTTAATCAGTTTATTGAATGCAAGCTGATAAATAATGGCAGCAAAGCTGTAGAAACCTGCAAGAACAATGAAACCTAAGTACATGCTTTCCACAACAGTTCCAATATACAGTGCTGCTCCAATGTTCAGCAGCAGGAAAACAAAACAGCATAAAGCAAGGAAAACAATACTTGCGGCAGAGGAGGATGCTATTTCCGTTGCGGTATCGATGCCTTTCAGACGGGCAAGCTCCAGACGGGCCTTACCGAGATCCGTAAGTTTATCGAAAATCGCACTTATGTTAAGCGTCGTTCCATCTTTTTTTTCACAATTAATGTCTTTTTCATTTTCTTTCATATTGTCCTCCTTGCATGCTGCAACTTAAATAAACAGTAAGCTATGCTTTCTTATGTGCTTTCTCTACAACATTTTCTTTTTCGGTTTCCTCTTCATCCTCAACAACGCTGAGCTTTTTCGAAATGCCTTCGAACATTGCAGTCAGCTTTTCCTGAATGGCATCGACCAAATCGTTGCCTTTGTCTGCAATCTGCCCGCGGGTTTTTTCACCTTTTTGCGGAGCAACTAAAATACCGATGAGTGCGCCAACGGCTATACCAGCCACAACGCCTAAAATAACTTTTCCAGTTTCCATGATTTTTGATTTTTTGTGTGTTTGTTTTTTTAATTCTTGAATTTTCGAAATTTTTAAAGTCTGTCAGACCCTCTGATAAGCCGCAATAAAACTGCGATAGCAGCAATTACCAGAAGAATGTGAATAATGCCTCCGGTGTTATAGCCAAGATATCCAACAGCCCAGGCAATGATCAGAATTACGGCGATTATATACAGTAGATTTCCCATTTGATAAATATTTTTTTGTGAGTTTTGTTACCGGATTTTTCTTTATCGTTGTTTAAACTTTGAGCCGAAAACCTTGCGACGCAGTATCAAACTGCATCGCAAAGAGTGTGGCTAAAGGTGTTAGAAGCGGTATCCAATAGTTGCCTGATACCAAACATTTTTGTAACGTGGGGTTGTTGATGTTCCGTCACCGTTGTTGTTGAACAAATCCCAGCCAACTCTGGCTCCCAATACAATATGACTGATAGTGATATCTACACCGCCTGTGACGCAGAATGTATTTTTGCGGATATTATCGTTTTCGAATTCTTCTTCCTGCTCAATGGTCATGGTGCTTGTGTGAAAAACATCTTTCCTGCTCAGAAGATAAGAATACTGTGGTCCGGCAACGATTGAAAAGAATTCGCTCGGTCTGAATGCTACCATAAGTGGAATATCCAAATAGTTTGTTGTGCGTGTGAAGCTGTATTCACTGCCCAATACGCTTCCTGTTGCTTTGAAACCCTTCTGTGAAAAAAGTATTTCGGGCTGGATGCCTAAATATTCGCTCACGGGAATACAAACGAAGAGACCACTTGCTAAACCAAATTTTGCATCAGCGTCGAACTCCTCACCCTCACTGTCATAAACATTGGAATAATTGAGCCCTATTTTTGCGCCAAATGTAAGACTGCTTCGCTTATCAATGCTCGATTCCTGCGCCTGGCCAAAACCAAACATGAATACGAATACTGAACTTAAAAGAATTAATTTTTTCATTGTTGTTGAATTTCATTTGTGAATGTGTTTTCACAATACAAAGGTGCGTCGATATGGGTAAAAAAGCATTACACAACTATGCACTTTTGTTACATCATTCACACAATTGCTCCACTATTGTGACTGTCTCAAAAGTGACTTCTGAAGCAAAAACAACAACTTCATCAAGCGAACCAACCTTCAATAGTCCGGAATGCAATGAAGGACATGAAAGAGTCGTTTGTGCCGGAATCGTTGTTTTTGAGGCCATTTCGACGATTCCATATCCGCCAGCTGGCGGACGATGGAATATCGAAACGATTTATAATTTTGAGACCGCCCCATCATTCAAAAAAAAAGCTGCCCGATATATTCAGACAGCTTTTTATAAATAATTAAGTGGAATTTCTTAAAACTACTATTATGCTATTTATCCGTGGGGTTATGGGATTAAATCTATGATTACAGTACGGTTGTAGAAGCGCTCTTCAGGATACTTGTTGTCGAAAGGTGCAGTGTTAGTGTCTTCACCCATTCCAAGTACAACAAATTTTACATCGCGGCGGTTGCTTGCAGCAAGTGCTTTTTGCATAATGCCTTTAACATCGTTTGCGCGCTCAAGCGAAAGCTTCTGATTGTAAGTCTCGTCACCAATCATATCGGTATGACCATGAATAGCCACTGTTCCATTTTGTGGAATCTTGGGTACAATCACTTCTGTAATGTATTTTTCGTACATGGTAATGGCTTTCGATTCGTCAAAACCATACAGCACGCTGAATCGCATTACTTCAGCATTGACAGGCGGAGCCCAGAGTACCATATGAACGGTCGTGTCTTTCTGAACAACAAATCCGTCTTTGGTTTTTCCGATCATTTTCACATTATAGGTTCCTTCTTTGTTGGCACCCATGATGGTTTTTCCCGGAATGGTAACATATTCGACTGTATAAGGACCGTATTTCTGAACATTGCCCTTGCTATCAGTAATTTCGGCAGACCATGATTCATAGGCCTCTTTTGAGCCATTGGCATAGAGCGAAACGTAACTGTCGATAGGAGCTTCTTCAACAACATTCACAACAACTGGTTTGAGGGGAGCATCGGGTCCGCTCTGGAATTCCAGAAGCAAAACCGGGGAACTGCTTTCGATAGAGACCCTGCGGTCGCCCTGAAGAATGAGTTCTGCATCTTGTGTTTGTCCGGCATGTTCAGAAGGGAGTTTAGGCTTGTCGCGGCCTTCGGTTGCAATTCGTGCAGGAGCAATCGAAAATACGTCTACAAGGTACGATTTCACCGATTCGGCCATTTTTTGACCATCGGCAGGACCCTTTTCAGATGAACCAACCAATTTTATTGTTGTTGAAGGGTTCTTCAACATACGATCGCCAAGAATATTGAGGATGTTGTAATAAACAATCATCTGACGTTCCGAACGACCTGAATAGTTTTCGGGAGTATTCAGTTCTACCTGATCTTCTCTGAAATCTTTAACCTCGTCTTTTTTCAGTTTCACATAACGGTTAGGAATTTCAGTTGATCCGATATCGAAGAAAACATAATTACGAATCGGGAAAACCTCTTTCACTCTGCGTTTTTCAGGAATGTTTTCGGGAGCATATACAGAGAAAGTAACATCCGATGTCACAACTTCCACATCGACTGGAGTGGTTACAATAGGATCATCAGACACTTTTTCTATTTTGTCCTTGATAGCATGACCTCTTCCGATTTTGATGGCAGCACCGGCTCTGATTGTAGTCACATTCCATGTCTCGATGGAACGGGGATCCTGTCCGAAATAAGGATGAAACGACACGAATGGTGAAATCACCAGCTGCGTACGACTCATGTCTGATGTAAGCGGAATATCCCATCCTGCACCGATTTGCGCCGACACAAGGCTTGTGTTCATATTGCTGAAATCACCTTCCACATCGGGTCTTTGTTCCTGAGTAGGATAAGCCGGGTTGATACCCAAACTATAGGTAAACGATTTGTTTTGATTAAAAGCAAAGCGTGGTCCGCCAAAAAGATAAAAACCTGATTTGAACGGTGCGAACTTTAAACTGGGTTCAACAGTGATGTAGGTAATTTTTGCATTTAAGTCAGCCGGGCAATTGCACGGGGTGCTTACCTGTTCGAATGTACCTTTACGACTGTCCCAGCCAGCTTGAATCATGAATCCGAAGAGTGTTCCCGGACGATAAATTTCAATCATGGGTGCTGCAAACAGGCCCAGGCCCATACCTTCGTGAAAGGTTGTCGGGACGGTCAGATCTGCATTCAGTTCCTGTGTTGATCCGTTGTAGAAATTAAGGTTTGCGCCACCAGCTACACCAAACCACCATAAAGGCTTTGTATATTGTGTTTCCTGTGCCTGAACCTGTGTCTGAATTCCAGCTATCATCAAAAAGATGACGGCGACTTTCAGAAAGTTCAGTATACTCGGGCGTCGCAAAAAAGTCGATTCCCGTTTTGAATGATTTATTGTTTTCATGGTAGTTTCAGTTATGGTTTGTTAATAATATTGGTGCTTGTCATCACTACTGCGCCATTGCGGGCCAGCATTCTGCCTTCAGCTGTGGCACCCGAATTCATGGTGATCGAAGTAAGTGCCAGCACATTTCCCTTAAAGGATGTAAAGTCACCAATGGTAGCTGAACTTCCAACCTGCCAGTAAACATTTTTAGCCTGGGCTCCGCCCGTCAGAATAACATTTCCGCCGGCTCCGCCAACTGTAGTAAAATCAGATGCAACCTGGAATATCCATCCGGCATTAGCATCGCCCTGCGCATCCAGTGTCAGATCGCCCGATTGAATCAAAAGCGTTGATGTTGATTTATAAATTCCAGGGGCCAGGGTCATTCCACCTATGTCGCCCGAAACTGTAGCCGGTGCAGGTGACGAAGCGCCTTCGGCAAACAAATAAGCATCAGTAAGGTCTTGCTTTGCCTGAATCAGCATAGCTGCAACTCCAACAGGAGTGAGGTCGTCAGAAGCATAGATAGCTCCGTTAACAACAATTGCGGGCGGGAATCCGGTAATCGAAGAACGAACACCAGGACTGATGCCGACATTCATGTCGTTAATAACACTGAAACCAGCATTGTTGCTTACACCTACACCTGCAATGATACCAAAATCAGCAACGGTATTCAGATCAGGAAGAACCGGGCCTGTTGTTGCAATTGTATTGAAAGTCCATACATAATCACTTACCAGCGTTGTTCCGGCAAGATTCTCTGCAGCATTGGTGATTGTAGCGGTATATGTTGTACCAGACAACAATAAATCGGTTGGAGTAAAAGTAGCTGTAACACCGGCATAGCTAATGATTCCGGGAATATTGACAACGCCATTGCTGACCGTAAATGAAGTGGCATCAATTGTTGCTCCGTTCATTGTTTCGCTGAAATCAGCGGTAATAATTTGATTTAATGGAACATCAATATCGAGGTTTGCAGGATCAGTCGATATTACGGTCGGAGCAACAAGTGTTCCTGTCGTAAAAGTCCAGACATAATCTGCAGGGATTGGATCGCCAGCAGGATTTTCGGCACCGGTTGTAATGGTAGCCGTATATTCGGTGTTGGGGGTCAAATCTGCATTAGGATTATAAAAGGCAGTAGTGCCACTGTAAGTGACAACGCCTGGGATATTGGTTACACCATCCATTAAAGTAAATGTAGTTGTGTTGATTGTTGCGGCATTCATTGGCATATTGAAATTTGCCTCAACCGTTTTATTCAACACCACGCCGGTTTCAAGATCTGCAGGATCTGTAGTAGTTACCATCGGTGCCAGTGTGGTGCCGGTGCTGAATGACCATACATAATCTGTCTGAAGATAGTTGCCATTTAAATCGCGCGCATCGGTTGTCACGGTTCCGGTATAAGTCGTGTTTGCAGTCAGAGGACTTCCGGGTGTGAATGTCGCCGTTGAATCATTATAGGAGTATGTTCCTGTCAGTACAGCTGTACTCCTGATAAAGAATGAAGCCGAAGTAATGGACGACGGGTCCATCTCTTCGTTGAATTTTACTGTGATCACCTGTGCCAGTGGTACACTCGTGGCCCCATTGGCAGGAATTGTGGATACCACAATCGGGCAAACGCCTGTGATTTCAACGAAGTCATCTTTTTTACACCCCGCGAATAACACAATCGCACCCAAGAATATGGCTGCCATTAGAATTTTTGTTTTCATATATTACATTTTATTGGTGAATAAGTTTTCACTCTACAAAGGTGGCCACATATGGCAAAATACTTGTTATACTTTCATTACAAAAAATTACATAATTCACACATTACCTGTATTTTAATACCTATCAAAAAGCCAATTACACTGGTTGTGCAACTGGCTTTAATAAGAAATAAAAATTATTGATTATTGCAGAATCAGTTTCCCGTTCTGAATAACCTGATTGTCAGAAATAACGCTGTAAAAATAAACGCCATTCTGCATTTCGCTCAATGAAACCATTGTTGATTGCTCAAGAATTGAAATACGCTTGATTTCAGTTCCTAGTATATTGAAAATTCTCACTTCAGCATTGTTGATCAAAACTTGATTGTTGATTGTGATGTAAGTTTTGCTGCTGAAAGGATTCGGATAAATACTGACAGGAGATGTGCCATTTGCAACATCAATATCTTCGGTGCCAACAGTTGCACAATCGCCAGGAATCGGGGAAGCAACCGCGGTAATGGCCGCTGTGGTTACCGCACCTCCGGTAGTAAGCGCTCTGCCATTTACAGTGGCCAGAGAGTTGATGCTTATTGCGCTCGTATTGCCAATTATAGTCCCGTTAAATATTGAATATTCGTTCAGATCAAAACTACCGTTAACCATCCAGTAAACATTTTTCGCCTGTGTCCCGTTTATAAGAAGAACTTTTGCATAGGTGCTTGTTGTAACGGCTCCGTAAATTTTAATAACAAAAACGGCATCGGCATTTCCCTGAGCATTCAGATAAAGCGAGTCGGTAAATGTAACAGCGCCATTCATTACATAAGTATGAGGAGTCAACACCAGGTTGCGGCCAAATTGTGCGGGATAAAGCAATTCAATGTCTTCGGGATATGTATTGACGTTGTTGTAAGCAACAAGAAGACTGGCTGCGGCTTCTGCGGTTGAAATATCAGGTATCGGATGAATGACACCATCAACATTTAATGCATCAAAACCGCTTGTTAAGCCAACATTGGTTCCAACATCGCCTGTGATAAACGAAACTCCGGTATTTGTAACCGGTCCGTTTGATGAAAAAACGGCATAACAGGCAGCAACACCAAGTTCGGGTGCAACAGGTCCTGTAAGAACAGGGCTGCCACAACCAATGGGCGTGTATGCAAGCACTCCGTCAACGGTGATGGCTCCGATAATGGCAATGGCTCTGCCTTCGAGGGTATCGCCAGAATTCATTTCAATGGCGGCATTGTTGGCAATGATGGTTCCACGCATGGTAGAACCGGCAGCCATGCTTACAAGTCCTTCGACTTTCCAGAAAACATTGCAAGCCTGCGCACCATTGATCAAAATCACTTTTGATCCGGCACCGGTTGAAAGCGGGCCGTTAATTTGAAAAATAAAAATTGCGTTGGCATTGTTTTGAGCGTCAAGAATCAAATTAAGATTCAAAGTAGCGGCGGCAGATATGGAATACACACCAGGTGTTAAAGTAGCTCCATTTCCCAATAAAGGAGATGGGAACAAAGTTGGCGTTGCACTGTTGAGTTCTGAATATAGAGCCTGAACATCGGTTGAACACTGTGCTGTCACGAGATCCTGACTGTGCATTTGACCGTTCACATTTCCGAACGCTGTATTCGAACCAATGTTGGTTCCTACATTTCCGGTGATCTGCGAAATACCGCTGTTGCTAACTGCTCCATCGGTTGAGAATAAAACAAAGTCTGCTGCTGTGCCCAAAACAGGTGCCTGGGCAAAATTTGTAAATGGCAAAAACATCATTATGATAGTTGCCAAAACCGTTGATAAAAGTGTTTTCATTTTTGTTTGATTTTTTAATAAAAACCCTCAAAGGGTTTGAAACCCTTCGAGCGTTTTTAAAATTTATTTGTCGCTGTCAACCGTAAGATCTTCGATCGCCTGGCCCAGATTCTCCATGTCTTTCGAGAACTCTCGTTTGAATGAAGCCCAATCACTGGTGCTGGCATCGTACGTTTCCATTCTTTTTCTAAGCTCGGTATTTTTCATTTCGAGGCTGATGATGCGTTCCTTTAAAACAACATTTTCCATTTGTCCTGATTTAGTCATTCTGATTTTCAATTCAGCAATTTTTTCGTTGTTGCTGGCTATCTTAGCTTTCGATTCGGCTTTATACTTTTGCCATTCTATTGCTTCTTCCTGCCGTTCGACTTTAGCGTCGTACTTTTTGTCAGCCAGATCTTGTTTGGCATCTGCAACATTTTGCTGTGCGTTAGCTACCTTTTCTTCCTTTGTCTCGCATCCGGTAAGGAAGCTCAATGAAACAAATGCTACTGCTACAAGTATGATTATTGATTTTTTCATTTCTAATTTGTTTTTAGTGATCCTGATTTCTTTTATATTCACAATTTAATACAATCTGATCTCAGAGACCCTCAATAATTTTTTTCAATTCTTCGCTAGACTTTCCCAGCTTAATCTGCAGACGTCCAAGCATCTCATCTTTTTTGCCTTTTTCAAACAAAAGGTCATTGTCTGTTAATGTGGCAAATTTCATTTTTAATTTTCCTTTAATTTCATTCCAGTTGCCTTTTAATTCTGTAGTGTTCATGATTGTTGTTTTTAGTGTAGTCATTTTCGATTTACAAAGGTGCTTCTATTAGTGCAAAATAGCATTACACTTATTCTGAAAATTGTTACATCATTCACACATACACCGGATTTATGCACATGACTTAACAAACCAGAATCTTCTGTGCGTGTTGCAATAACGAACGCAAACACTCACCTGCCCGAGCATTGTTTTTCAGACAAAAAACGGTGCAGGTAATTGCTGTCATTACAAGCCGAAGTGAGTACGCACAAATGCCATCATCTGGTTTTCGGTCATCCTTTCGGATTGCTTCACTTCAACATTGGTCTTTGCGATGCGATTGTTTTTGTTTAATTGATTGAATAATTCTGTTTTGGCATTCGTTGGTCCGAACAAAAGAACCTCGTCAAATTTTTGAATAATATCAGTGAGGCGTTTAAAATAATCAGACAGCTGATCCTGTTCTTTGTTTTGAGTATTGCTCTCGTCCAGTCCCTGGGTTTCCTTTATTTCGTGATGCTTGTTGTCTGCTTTAATGGTCAATGTTTCGGCGTTGCTGTCCGAAATATCAAACAGATAGGCGATGGTGTGATCCAGCCATATGCCCATTTTTGTACTTGCTTTCATAGTAATTATTTTTGATGATTATTTTTTCGTTTTTATTTCTTTCACAGGAATTACAAGTACCGGAATCCTTGATTCGTGCACAACCTGCGATGTTACGCTTCCCAGCACAACATTTTCAAACCAGTTGTGACTATGAGAGCCCATTATGATAATGCCTGCGTGAACATCTTTGGCCGTTGCAAGAATTTGTGTAGAAAAGTCTCCTTCGCACAAAATCGTTTCAGTTTTTTTATCACCATAATGTCCTTTAAAATGATTTAAAAAATGTTGCGATTTCTTTCGTAAATCCTCCTCCTTGTCCAATGTCAGCTGTACAATGCTATCATAACCTATAAAACCTGTTAAGGGGGAATACTCAGGTGTAGAATAGTAAGCCGGATCAGAAATAACATGCAGCAAAACCACGTCGGCTCCCATGCTTTTGGCAAACCCAAATGCAGCTTCAGCAATAATTTTTGCACTAGGATCATAATCAAGCGCTATCAATGCTTTGATTTGTTTTTTTATTGACATACGAGCCTCCAATATTTGTGTTTGTTATCGTCAATTATTTCATCGAACTCAACCGAAAGGGTATCTATTTTCCGGTAAGCGAATTATTAAAGATTATTCGGATCAGAATAATTACACCGGCCAGAATCAGCAATGCATGAACGAGCGATCCTGTCTGAAAATTGAAATAGATGATGCTCCAAATCACTATGAGCAATGCAGCAATAATATAAAGGGAATTTTTCATGGGATGTAGTTTATTCGTAGGAACTTTTAATCACTGTTTGAATCATTTTAAAGCGTCCGTTCGGTTGTATCAAATTTGATTCGTGCGCGGGAATGACAATGGAGTCACCGGTTTTCATCGAATTCGAAACTCCGTTGATCACAATCACAGCCTTACCTTCGATGATTTGTACAAATGTGTCGAATGGGGATATTTTTTCGGTCAGGCCTTCACCGCTGTCAAAAGACATCACGCTGATGTTGCCGGTCGATTTTTTAAGAATGGTTTTGATTACCACCGAATTTGGAATATACTCGATGATTTCAACGGTTATATGCGCTTTCGATTTTTCAATTTCACTGTTATCTATATTCATAATGTTTTGGATTAAAATAGCACACAAACCAACTTTCGCAGGTCTGTGTGCCTATTGTTTCTAGTTTTCGATCATGTGAAATTCATGCTTTACCGAACCGTCCATATAGTAATACCAGAATTGTTTTTCTTCAAGTTTCAAAATGAACAATGTGCGCGTTTGCTGATTGTCGATTCCTGTGATGAGTATTTCTTCATCTTCGTTCTGAAAGGCCCATGTTCCGGTGCCTTCAGCCGCACTCCAGTTGTATGAGTATCCGCCATCTTTTGTAAAAGTTTCGGTATATCCGGTCACAATCGAAGTGTAATCGGTGCCGTCGATTTTATAGTTGTCGATGGCCCAGGTGTTGGCAACGCGCTCTGCGCGCGAAATAAGACTGATCATCGGATTGTCTGGATATTTTTCACAGCTTGTAAGGCCGGTCAGAATAAGCGTTGCAATGATAATCAATGTGATGTTTGTTTTGTTTTTCATTTTTTTCCAATTCTTTTTTTTCTCGTTTAGTGTTTTTCTACTTGTGCAGATTGTCTGCACAAGATAATACCTCACGACAAAGGTCACCTGATTAGTCAATAAAACCGTTACACAACAATGTCATATTGTTACATCATTCACACTTTTGCTGCAGCAAAATATTGCTACGACATTCCACCGTTCCGGCCACACTTAACCATCGAAGAGTTCGGAACTCTTCGAGGGTTTTCTAAACAGGCCGGAACATGGAACCGTCGTAACGACAGCAAAAACAACGGTTCCATGTCGTTCAGCTCCTTCGTCGCTTTTGGACGGTGGAATGTTGTTTTTGCGCTGCCGATTGATATTTGAGAAAGTCTTTTTCTGAAACAGTGTTACTTCGCCGGGAAAACAACGCCAGCCGATTTCTTATCCTGGCGCTTGGTTTCTTTATCTGCACGCTTTTCTTTCAGGTTTTTTGCAGGCGCTTTTTTACCTGATTTTTCCTTGTTTGTTTTTTCTTTTGACATGATAAGTATTCTTACGTGTATAAATCAACAACAAAGTTGATGATGTTTATGCAGATTGGCATTACACAAATGCCATAAATACTTACAAAATTCACATATTTTCGATGGTGGCGCGACGAATTGTTTTTAGTTTTTTAAATTGCGAAGGAGTCAGTCCGGTAACTTTTTTAAACTGACCAGATAAGTGTGCAACGCTACTATAATGGAGTCTGTAAGATATTTCGGTCAGCGTAAGCTGATCATATACCAGAAATTCTTTCGCGCGTTCAATCCTGTGAAAAATAAAAAAATGCTCAATGGTTGTACCCTTCACTTCCATAAAAAGATTGGCTAAATAAGTGTAATCGTAATTCAGCTTTTCAGTAAGCAAGTCGGACAGATTCACTTTAATCTGATCTTCGGTGTAATGCACCAGTTCAATAATCACATTTTTAATTTTCTCAACCAGAATGGCTTTCCTGTCTTCGAGCAGCCCGAGACCTGATTTATTGAGCCGTTTATTCAACTCTGTTCTTTGCTCTTCTGTCAATTCATCAATTACTTCAGCTTCGCCGACTTTCACCCAATTATAGCCTATTCCCATCTTTTCAAATGCATACTTCACTACCATTTCGCAGCGAATACAAACCATATTTTTTATAAATATCCTCAAATCATTTTCATGTTTATGTCAAAGATCAGCTTTTGTAAAGATACGAAAATATTTCTTCTAAAAAAACTAAATAACTGATTATTAAAACATCCCTCGAAGAGTATGAACACTTCAAGGGATGTTTTAACAAAGTCGAAGCGTAAATATGCTTACAACTTAAAAGTGAGTCCGAATTTTCCGCCTGAAAAAGCGTTGCCGCCACCAAATTCAAGATTGATTCCAAAACGTTCGGTGAAAAAATATCTTCCGCCAATCTGTCCTCCAATACCTAAGCCGGATGTATGGTCACCATAATAATCGTTGGGCGACGACCAAACATAAAAGCCCAGATTCAGACCTGCATAAAAATCCCACCTCGGCGGAATGTTCAGAATGCTGTTGAAATGATAATTGCCATTGACTGAAAAGCCAATAATGCTGTGATCATAATAAAAATCGTGATACTTCTCGCGGTATGCACGATAAGACACTTCACCACCTAAAGTAATGTTTTTTGAAACACCGAAGTCAAGCCCTGCATAAACAGGAATACCCCAACCAGAGAGGCCTACGCCGAAATTAAGTTGGGTAGATCTTGACGGTTCCGTGGTTTGAGCTGACATTGAAAGTGATGCAATGGCAAACACTGCTGCTAAAAATAAATTTTTCATTTTGTTGAATTTAAGTTTCAGAGACAAAGATACCTCCACATGGCAGGCAAGGCATTACACAATTCGCAACAAATGTTACATGAATCACACATGGAGTGACATGAATCATCAAATCTAACACTTGCAGTGTGGTTTCTATTACAAAGTGAAATTTACAATGGTCCGACTCTGGCATCAACCACCTGAAACCATACAGAAATACTGTGTCTTTAGACTACTTAATAACTTACTTTGGTATTATTTGAACATAGCGATTACATCCGGTCCATATACCAGTTGAGTTCTTTTTCACGTTTCCTGTTTTCGAAAATAGTGCTGATGATTTTTTGCAGGCGAAAAAAAGCTGTTTCACTTTTCACAACATAATCAAAAGCTTTGTGATGCATACACTCAATAGCTACATCAATTTTATCCTGTGCCGATAGCATGATTACCGGAATATTAGAATCAAATGCGAGAATTTTATCCAGTGTTTCAAGGCCATTCATGGCGTTTTTACTAATTCCATCAAGCTGATAATCCAAAATAATCACATCGGGCTTATTGGATAACGACTTAAGACAAAGTTCCCCAGTTGCAAAGGTCTCTATATCGAAGTCCCCACTCTCGAGAAACTGAATTTCCAGTAGTTTCAAAAAAACAGCTTCATCATCAACCAGAAATATTTTTATTTTGGTTTTCATTTCTTTTTTTTATTAGCTTTTTCTAATTTCAGTAGTTCCATGGACAATTCTACGCAAGCTTTCATGCAAATCATGTCGAGTTGCGACACCAATTTGCTTATCTCTTCACCGTGATTGTTTGTATCGGTCAATTCATGAATTTTTCGGGCCATTATTTCATACTCGTGACTTATTCCCACAATCGAAAAAGTAGGAATCATTTTATGCACCGCCGCACGCACCATTGACCAGTCATTATTTTCGACGCCGTCCTTCATTGTCTGAATATACGCCGGCGTTTGATCGATATATAGCGAAATCATTTCCATCATCAAAGCGGCATTGGACCTTGTTGTGCGCGTCAGATAATCCAGGTTTATGCACGGGCCGGCCGGCTTTTGTATATCATCTTTGCTCTTGTCGCTATGATTCAGCAATGGTTTTCGGACCAGCAGAATAATTTTATTGAAAAGGAGTCTTTCGTCAACGGGTTTTGAAATGTAATCATCCATTCCAACCGCTTTGCATTTTGCCAGATCCACCGTAGTTACATCGGCCGTTAATGCCACTATCGGAACATCGCAATGCATGATATTTCGGATGTAATCTGTGGCTTCGAAACCATTCATCACAGGCATCTGCAAATCCATCAGCACAATATCATACGATTGCTCCTGCAGTTTTTCAATGGCAATTTTTCCGTTGGATGCAATATCGCAATCAAAGCCAAACTCTTCAAGAATGGTTTTCATCAGCAACTGATTCAGCGCAATGTCTTCTACCACCAGTACTTTTACTTTTTTGATGGAACTGTCGAAATCAATGGTGACATTTTCCGGATCCACCAGCTCTCTTGTTTTCGTGAATGGCAAAATGAAGCTAAATGTGGAGCCTTTGCCCAGCTTGCTTTTCACATGTATTGATCCGCCCTGCGATTCGACCAGCTTTTTCGCAATAGCCAGCCCAAGACCAGTTCCGCCAAAGATGCGTGATGTTTCGCTGGTTGCCTGCTGGAAATTTTCGAAAATGGTTTTCATCTTTGTCTGTGCAATTCCGATTCCGGTATCGTTAACTGCAAACTCAATCACAACATTGTCTTCGGTTTCGCTGAGCAGCTTTACACTTACGGTAATAACCCCTTCGGATGTGAATTTGACGGCATTGCTCACCAGATTGAGAATGATCTGATGCAGGCGAACCGGGTCACCAATCAAAACGGAAGGAATACGTCTGTCATATTCTTTGATCAATACTAAATTTTTCTCGCGGATTTTGGGTTCGAACAGGTGAAGCATGGCCGCAACCGAAAGATCCAGTTTAAACTTTGTTTGCTCAAACGAAATTTTTCCTGCATCGACTTTGGCCAGATCCAGAATGTCGTTGATAAGAACAATGAGCGCTTCACCACTTGTTTTGATTGCCGACAGATATTCCTGCTGTTTCTCGCTCAGATTGGTTTTCAGAAGCACTTTGGTGAATCCGATAATGGCATTCATTGGCGTGCGAATTTCGTGGCTCATGTTCGACAGAAACTGTTGCTTTGCTTTCAACGCATCGTTGGCCACATCCATCGCCGTTTCCGCTTTTTGCTGCGCCACTTCGGCAACTCCCGTTGCCAGCTCGGCTATTCCGGTTGCATGCTCGGCCAGCAATTTGGCCTCGTTTAGTTGAGACTCAATTTTCTGTTGCTCCGTGACATCCCTGGCAACAATTACTACCCCCAGCACAAGGCCTTTGTCGTCTTTGAACACCGAACCATTGCATATCACCTTTTTTTCTGTACCATCTTCAAGCGTGAGTGGAATGTCGGCAATATAGCCGGTTTCAAAAATCTGCCGGTATGCTTTACGTGCCTTTGCAGGGTCGGTGAAATATTGAGAAAAAGAAGTTCCTTTAATTTTTTCTCTTGTCCTATCGGTTGCTGAGAGTGTTGCATTGTTTACATCCGTAATTTTCCCCATTAAATCGATGGCAAAAAGCGGGTCACGAATAGCCTCTATAATGCTCCTTGTGTAATGCGATGCCAGCTTCCGGGCTATGTCGTCACGAATCATAATAACCGCGCCCAACACTTTTCCCGATTTGTCGCGATACACGGTGCCGTTGAATAACACATCGGTCAGCTTGCCATTGGTGTCCCGAAGGGTAAGTGGGAAAACAGTGAGCGATCCTTTCGAAAACACTTTTCGGTACGCTTCGCGCGCTTTTGCCGGATCGGTGAAACAGTCAAAGAAATTGATACTGTCAATATTGTCCCTGCTCAACCCGGTCATGTTAACCAGGGCTTCGTTCATATCTAAGACTTTCCCATCCTTGCTGACGGTTATCAGCGGGACAAGACTGGCTTCTATCAATGTGCGCGCATCCATTTGCCTTGTTGTATTATTTGACCTCATTTGATTTTTTAGCTCCCAACTTCTTCAATCGGTTGTCTTCGTTTATTCTTCATTTTCTTAAAATGCGAGGGCGTGAGTCCGGTCACTTTTTTAAACTGGTTCGACAAATGAGCCACGCTGCTGTAATTTAACTTGTACGATATTTCAGTAAGATTCAATTCATCATAAATCAGCAGTTCCTTGGCTCGCTCCACCTTATGCAGAATAATGAATTGCTGAATGGTGATCCCTTTCACTTCAGAATAAATATTCGAAAGATACGTGTAATCATAATTCATCTTTTCGCTTATATAATCTGAATAATTCACTTTTGGCAACTCTTCTGAATAATGAATCATCTCAATAATTATATTGTTTATTTTTTCAATCAGAATAGCCTTTTTGTCATCCATCAACTCAAGTCCGGATTTCTTTAATTCAGCTTTTAGCTCCTCTCTTTTTTCTTCCGACAGTTCTTCCATTATTTCAATCTCACCCAGATCTACAATTATAAAATGCAGACCGAGCTTCTTCAACGCTGCTTTCACAACCATCTTGCAGCGTATGCTGACCATGTATTTAACAAACAGTTTCAAATAAATTGAGATTTAACCTACAACATACAAAGTACTACCATTAATATGGATGTCTTGTTACACTAATCCGTGAAAAGGTTACATAAATCACACTTTTACAAATCAATCAATTAAAAACGTCCAGGATTTGATACCATAATAAATTAAATATTAACTTTGTTTCGCAAACTAAACACGAACAAAAATCAAGTATAATGAAAAATGTTTTTATTTTTATATTGATGTTGTTATCCGCATCCACAATGTCCTATTCGCAACAGGCAAGTCTTACAATCATTAATAAATCGGAGCGCGAAATGACCACCAAAGTGATGCAAGGGACCGAGAAAAAATCAACTTTGCACAAAACAGTTACCATCGCTCCGAAAGGAAAAGAGCTAATTTATTTCAGCGAAACCGGTCGCTATTTCACAAAGACCATGGCGGTGCTGCTTTCCAAAGACACACTGACACTCAACGACACACTGTACAGCAAGGGAACTCCGTTTGAAGTAATTGCCGACAGCAAGCGTGGCTACAGCAATATCACCATGAAGTTCATCGTAAAAGAATCGAAGAAGCCAATCCTTGACGGAAGTTTCCCGATCACGCGAAAAGAATACGATGAGAATTGAATTTTTCCCGATTTTGTTTTTCCCATTCAAATATATGAAATCGGAATTACATTATTGAAAATTACCCAATCGCCATTTTCAGGCAAAGCAATCGGTTTCGGTCTGAGAATGTTTGGCAAATCCGACACAGGGAATGCCAGGAGCTATTTGTGCGAATAAAAAAATGAGAGTGGTCGCTCGCTGTTCACTCGCTCTCACTCTCACTCTGTTTTTGCTCCCCCCGCTGGACTTGAACCAGCGACCCTCTGATTAACAGTCAGATGCTCTAACCAACTGAGCTAGGGAGGAATGTTTTCCCAATAATTTGGGAGTGCAAAAATAATAAATTATTTTATCAGTGGCGATTTTTTTCCGAAATTTGCAAAAATATTTTTAGACGATGAAAATTATTGGTATTGGAAACGCCCTCACCGACCTGATGACTCAGATCGAAAATGATGAAGTTCTGAGCAATCTCAATCTCCCGAAAGGAAGCATGCAACTGGTCGATTCGGCTATGTCGCAGCGGGCATCCGATGCCACACGCCATTTCAAACGCTCCCTGGCCAGCGGCGGATCGGCTGCCAACACCATTCACGGACTGGCCCGTTTGGGCCTTGAAACCGGATTTATTGGCAAGGTTGGTAAAGATGACCTGGGCGCGTTCTTCGAAAAAGACATGATCAGCAGCGGCATCAGGACTCACCTGATCCATTCCGGCACACCCAGCGGGCTGGCGCTGGCTCTTGTTTCGCCTGATGGAGAACGCACATTCGCCACTTATCTTGGCGCCGCCTGCGAACTCGAAGACGCCGATATCGACGTCGAAGTGCTGAAAGAATACGACATTTTGCACATTGAAGGCTATCTGCTTCAAAATTATAAGCTTATCTCCCACTCCCTAAAAACCGCCAAAGAACTCGGGCTGCGGGTTTCGCTTGATCTGGCCAGCTATAATGTGGTTGAGCAGCACCGCGATTTTCTGAATGAAATGATCGACCTCTATGCCGACATCATTTTTGCCAACGAAGAAGAAAGCAAGGCGCTGACCGGGCTCGAGCCCGAAGAATCGGCAGCGTTTCTGAGCAAGCGGGTTGATATTGCAGCCGTCAAAACCGGCCCGGGTGGCTCTTTTGTTGCCATGAATGGTGAATTAATCAAAGTGCCGACACAAAAAATCACTCCTGTTGACACTACCGGTGCCGGTGATTTGTATGCCGCCGGATTTCTGTATGCTTTGTCGAAAGGGAAAAACGCCTATGAGTGCGGCAGAACCGGCTCTATGATTGCCTCAGAGGTCATCACGCACATCGGCGCGAAAATTCCTGCCGAAAAATGGGAAACCATCGTGCAACTATCAAAGTAGCCTTTTTGTCTATTGTTTTAAAAAAAATGTGTCCTTATTTTTAAAAAAAAGGGCTTGTTAAACTTTTTTTTCGCACATTTGTCTAACGATAGTCAAAAATAATACTGATGAATAAAATCATTTTCCCCATTTTGTGCTTGTTTCTGGTAATTCCGACGCATGCACAGACTTCAGTTCAGGCCGATGTCAGATTAATTGATTCCTTTGGCGAAGCCAGAGTGCAGACAATGACAAATCAGACTCCCGATTCAATCCTGTATTACAACTTCTTCCTGAATTATTCCTTCGAAATCTGGAAAGCTGAAGATGTAATGAAGTACATAAAACCCGCAAATGCCGGTTCAGTCGTTTTATTGGAGGACAATCTTGCAGCCCTCAGCAGTCGTGAAGATTTCAACATCCTTCACACAGGTCTTAAATGGAGTAAGGATCAGACTCAATGGTTCAAAATTGAAAATGCAAATTACTATATTAAGTTGCATTCGCTCAGTTATATTGAGAGAAAATTTAAAGCCGATAAATAGGAGATGATATCATGAAAATATTTGTTATTGCTGTTTCATTCGTTTTTTTCAGCTTGTCCGCTATAGGTCAAACCATTGTCAATTTGGATGCATCAACGCATAACTCTACTCAGACCGGTTGTGCCTACTGGTTCTACGATGATGGCACCTCCTCGGGAAATTACACCAACAGTCAGGATCGCTGGATTACCTTTGCCAGTAGCGATGCTGTCAATACCCACATGAAAGCCAGTTTCGCTTCATTTGATATTGATCCAAGTGATACACTGTTTATCTACGACGGTCCTACAACCGCATCACCACTGATTGGTGCTTACAATGACAACAATCCTTTATCTGGTTCTGTCACAATGGTGCAAGCTTCCATTGCCAATGTTTCGGGCGATCTTACCTTCCGTTTTAAAACCAACGGAACCACGGTTGCAGCAGGATGGGACTGCTCTGTAGGTTGTATTCCGCAATGCCAGGATGTTCTGGCCGCAGTTGATACATTGCAGATGTTTCCGCTGCCCAACGACAGCAATTATGTTGATATCTGCTTTGGAGACATTGTCACATTTGCCGCAATGGGTGCCGGACCCGGGGTGTTCCCTGAAAACGACCTCCTGTACCATCAGGACTCATCAACAACGCTTTTCATCTGGGACTTTGGCGATGGAACCGTCGATACCGGCCGTGTGATTGACCATTTATACAATTCTGTCATGGGTTATGACGTATTTCTGAATGTCATCGATACCCGCGGATGTACAAATACCCAATTGCTTGCCCTGCGTGTCCGTGTTTCAGGCAATCCTATTATCGACATAAAACCATTGCCCGATATCTGTGCTGGTGAGAGCATTGATCTTGTTGTTGGAGAAAATGCCACATCAACCATTGTGGTAGCCCCAACCGGTTCGTTTCAGATTGCCACAGAGCTATACGACAGTACCACATTTATTCCCGACGGGCCATATTGTTCAACCAACTGTTACTACACTCCCGTTACATTCTCCACTTTTCCTCCCGGATCTACAATTACCAGCGCATCCGATATTGCATCGATCTGCATCAATATGGAGCACACTTTTACAGGAGACCTTGCATTCAGCATTATTTGCCCAAACGGAACAACGGTTCAGATGGACAGCTACGACCATAGTGGTGGCGCAGATCTTGGAATTTCAAACTCAACCACTTATGATGACTGCGACCCGGCTCAAAATCCTCCAGGAACCGGATGGACCTATTGCTGGTCCGAAGTATATCCCCAGCAGGGAACTTTGAATACACTTGATGCAGGCACATCACCAATTCCCGCTACTGACACCATAAACAATACCGGATATATCACCACCGAAACCCCGTTTTTAGCATTAGTCGGATGCCCACTCAACGGAACATGGAGCATTGAAATCTGCGATGAATGGGGTCTAGATAACGGATATGTTTTTTGGTGGTCTCTCACCCTCTTGAATCAAACCCAGAGCGGGGCCTGGTCTTATACCGTGCCCATTGATTCTGTTTCATGGGCAGGCCCTTACATTACAGCTACATCAGATTCAACGGCATTCATAGCTCCTATTGCTGCCGGCACATACACTTACACAGCAACAGTCTGGGATGTTTTTGGTTGCTCATATGACACAACGCTGAGTGTCGAAGTTCTTGCCAATCCCACTCCAGACCTCGGTCCAGACACCACAGCCTGTGAAGGCACCGCCATTTCTCTGAACGCGGGCACTGGAACCCAGTACTTCTGGTCAAACGGTGCCATAACTCAAACCATTAACCCCGATGTATCCGGTATTTATGCCATCACGGTAACAAACAGCAATGGTAATGTGGCCTGCTACGGATCCGATACTATTGAAGTAAACATGATTCCCTGGGCCAGTGTAAATCTGGGGCCAGACCTTTGTGAAACAGAATCAGCCACCCTCGATGCACAAAACCCGGGCTTCGATTATCATTGGTCCAATGGTTCTTCTGCTCAAACTATCGATGTCTCTTCAACAGGTACATATTCCGTTACTGTTTCTTATGGCGGCGCCTCAGAATGCAGCGATGTTGACACCATCAGTGTAAACATTATTCCAACACCCGTTGTGAATCTGGGACCTGATCAGGAAATGTGCAGGCACGAATTCAGAGACTATGATGTAAGCCAGACTTCGCCACAATATACATATCTATGGTCTACCGGAAGCTTATCCCCATACCTCCATGTTGAAGGACTTCCTGTAGGTTCGGTATCATACTCCGTCACGGTTTCGGGTTGCGATTCAAGATCTGATACTGTCCTTGTTGACGTTATTGCCTGCGATTTGACCATTCCGAATATCATCACTCCCAACGGTGATGGTTACAACGATGTTTTTGCAGTAGAAAATCTTCCATTCTATCCGAACAGTGTTCTTATGATTTTCAATCGCTGGGGAAAGAAAATATATGAAACTGCAAACTATCTGAATGACTGGGATGGGGAAAAATTTGCAGACGGGACTTATTTCATGGTCCTGAAAGTCAATTACGGCAATGAAGAATATGAAGATCACCATGGCACACTGACCATCATGAGAGATTAAATATCTCGATTCCATACAGCCGGCTTCTGCCGGCTTTTTTTATATCCTGATCTTAACTACTGCAAATCATTGTCAGGCGCACGACAGAATGTTGGGTACATTCGCTGACATTTTAGCGTCAGAAAACGCAGGTTGACCTCACGGCCATGCTGACCTGGAATCGTCAGCGGGAATAGTCTTGGTACCCAACGATTCCGTGTCCGCTCCTTATCACAAAAAAGACAGTCGGACGCCAAAATGTTGGGCGAATTCTACAGCATTCCGTCCTGCTTCATCTTTTCAATTAGAGCAGTAAATTCTTTCGGATGCATGGCGTCTTCAAGCTTATAATCGCCAATGCGGGTGCGGCACAACGAGCTCAGATACGCGCCTGAATTCAGGGCTTCACCAAAATCGCGGGCCAGCGACCGAATGTATGTACCTTTGCTGCAGGTGACTCTGAACTCTATTTCAGGAATAGCAATTCTTGTTATTTCGAATTCGGAAATAGTAATTGGTCTTGGCTTTATATCTACTGGTTTACCTTTGCGCGCATACTCGTAAGCTCTCTTTCCATCAACTTTTACGGCGCTATGCTCGGGCGGGAGTTGCATAATCTCACCGATAAAAGTCTTTGCTGCCTCGCGAATCATTTCTTCCGTAATGTGCCCGGTAGGATATGTCTGATCGACCTCTCTCTCCCGGTCATAGGAAGGCGTTGTTGCACCAATGGTAAACGAACCGGTATATTCTTTTTCCTGCGCCTGAATAATTTCCATATCGCGCGTTTTCTTGCCCGTAAGTACGACCAGCATGCCGGTTGCCAACGGATCAAGAGTGCCTGCGTGGCCAACTTTAACCGGCTCCGGAAGCGATTTCTTCAGACAATTCTTAATGAGGTTTACTACATCAAAAGAGGTCCATGTGTATGGTTTATCGAAAAGCAATATTTCACCGGCAGCAAAATCGAACATGCTATACAACGCTTAAATTATATCCTGCCAGAAGCAAGACAATAAGAACACCACCGAGTATTATTCTGTAATACCCAAAATACTTGAAACCATATCGGTTCAAAAACGCGATGAAACCTTTAATTGCGAGAATTGCAACCACAAAAGCCACCACGTTGCCGACGGCTAGCAGCTGCAAATTGTCAACAGACCCAAGTATTTCGTGATTTTTATAAAGCTTGTATACCGAGGCTGCAAGCATGGTTGGAACTGCCAGAAAAAAACTGAATTCTGCTGCCTGTTTTCTGCTTAGTCCCTGTGTCATGCCGCCGATGATGGTTGCTGCGGAGCGGCTGATGCCGGGTATAACAGCAATAATCTGAAACAAGCCAATCACAAATGCATTTTTCGACGACAAAACTTTTTCAGCTCTTTCCTGATTTTTAAACCAGCGGTCAACAAAAATCAGCACAATTCCACCAACAAACAATGCAATGGCGACAATCAAAACGCTTTCGAGCATCTGATCGATGAGCGCTTCGAGCAAAAATGCAATCACCAGCGGGATGCAGGCAATAGCCAGTTTTATATAAAAATCGAATGATTGAAAAAAACGTTTGATGTACATTACAACAACCGCCAGAATAGCTCCGAACTGAATATTGACAGTAAATGCTTTGGTGAATTCGTCTGATTCTATGCCAAGCAATGCTTCGGTTATTATCATATGACCAGTTGAGGAAACCGGCAAAAATTCTGTCAGACCTTCAACAATCGCGATAATAATCGCATCGAACCAACTCATTCTTCAGTCTTTTCTTTTGTCTTCGGGCGATGCATGATCGCTAAAATTTCAATCACAAAGCCACTAAGAATAAGAATCGGACTCAATGTGATTCTTCTGAAACTATAAAGGTCCTCGCTGAACAGATTGGGATCTTCCGAACCTCCACCAATCATCAGGATAAAACCCAGCAAGATTACGCCCAGACCAATGAGCATCAGTATATAATTCATTTTGTCAAAAACAAATGTCTGTTTCTTTTCCGGGACAACACTTTGCTGTTTACTCATTGTTATAGAATTTGAATTGCAAAAATAATCATTTTTTTCCTGCCTGATGAAATCAATGGAAAACTGAATCGGTCAGAAACTATTTTAAATACGGTCAAGCACCAGTTTAATAAGCTTCTTCATGGGTGGATGATAATCCTTGATGAAAGTTTTATCGGCACGATTGGCAATGACTACACAAACAGTGCAGGCATTGTGTCCCAGCATTTTTGCAAGCCCATACAAAGCCGAAGTTTCCATTTCAAAATTTGTAACCTTCATCCCCTGATGATCAAAAGCAGCTACCAAATTATTGAATTCGGGATAATGAAGCCCAAGTCGTAGCTCGCGTCCCTGCGGGCCATAGAAACCGCCAAAAGTCATGGTCATTCCAGTCGGATGTCCGGTGGAAAGTTTTTTCAACAGTTTCGCATCACCCTCAACAACGTAAGGTGCAGCCCAGGTTCCGGGCCATCCTACCTGATTGGCAAGCGCGAGTTCAATTTCCGGACAGCGGCTATTTATGCTGCCTGAGTAAAAATGCATCAGCCCGTCGGTTCCAATGCCATGGCTCGAAAAAAGAAATGAACCCACCGGAATGCTTTTCTGAATACCTCCCGAAGTGCCGATGCGGACGAGGTTTAATGTTTTATGCGTCTTTTTAGCAACGCGCTTTTTCAGATCAATATTGGCCAAGGCATCAAGTTCGTTGATGACAATGTCAATATTGTCGGGCCCCATTCCTGTGCTGATCACACTTATTTCTTTCCCCTTATATGTGCCGGTACGGGTACAGATTTCGCGGTTTTGCTTTTTCACTCTCACCTTGTCAAACAATGATGAAATGAGTTCAACCCTGGCTGGATCGCCCACCAATATTATGTTGTCAGCAATATCTTCCGGTTTCAGATTTAGATGATAAACAGAGCCATCTTCACGAAGGATAAGTTCAGATTCAGCAATTCTTTTCATTTTATTTCTTAATTTAGCCATTCATTGATTACAAAAATACAAAAATGGAGAGTAAGTACGACAATATTTTAATTCCTATTGATTTTGGTCGACGAACCGACATACAAATTCAGCAGGCCTACTATCTGGCACGCCTGATGAATTCCTCAATGACGCTTGTTCATGTAATCAACCAGCGAAATGCCATTTCGTATCAGGATCAGCAATCATCAGTTTCATACGTCGAAGCTGACGAAAGCATCATGGTGAAAATACGACGTCTGGCCAATCATTTTTCGGAAAAATTCAGCCACGAAGTCAATTTTGCAGTGCTTGAAGGCAATGTTTACGAACAGATTGTTGATTTTGCTTCAAAAACTCATGCCCGGCTTATCGTAATGGGAAAATCGGGTAAAACAAGCCCACTGCAGAATTCTATCGGGAAATACACCGCTCAGGTTATCCGTATGGCAAATTGCCCAGTTCTTACCATTAACAGCATTGTGAAATCATCATTTGATAAAATTCTTCTTCCACTCGATCTGTCAAAACAAATCAAAAATAAAATTGCTGTTGCCGTTTTGTTCAGCCGCTATTACGGATCGACCATAAAAATGCTGACTGTCATTACCCGCGACAACTTTAGTCAGGAAAAAGAATTCACTGAAAAAATGAATAAAACCAGAGAATTTCTGACCGAGAACAATGTTGCCTGCACAACTGAAATTATTTATAATTTTTCAGGAAATACAACCATTGCAGATCGCATCATTCAATATGCAAGCGACACAGAATCTGACATTATCATGATCATGACTCAGCAAGAGCAAAACTGGCATCACACTTTCGTTGGTTCCACTGCATCAAACGTAATTAAGAACAGCCAAATCCCGGTAATCAGCATTACGCCTAACGATGATGCTGTAAGAAATATTTAATGCCCGATTTTCAGAGCATTTCAATCACCCGAATACACTGCATTGCTGCGGCAACATCGTGAACACGAAGGATTGAAGCGCCTTTCAGCAACGCGATGGTTTGCAACGCAATGGTACCTGGCAAAACATCTTCAGGGGTGCTTTTCAAAGCTTTATAAATCATCGATTTTCGGCTGATGCCAACAAGCAACGGCTTGTTGTGAAAAGTAAATGCCGAAAGGTTTTTTAAAAGGGAATAATTCTGCTCTGTTGTTTTTGAAAAGCCAAAACCCGGATCAACAATAACGTCTGAAAGGCCCAACTGTTGCAGAATTTCAATTTTGGCAGCAAAATAATCATTGATTTCTTTCACCACATCAGTATATTGGGTATGGCTCTGCATATCCTTCGGCCAGCCACGCATATGCATCATTATGTATGGACTTTTTTTCTCTGCTACCAGCGGAAGCATTTGAACATCATGGTCACCGGCAGAAATATCGTTGATAATGTCAGCACCCTCATCAAGCAATTGGCGCGCTACTGAGGCATTCGAGGTGTCGATGGAAAAAATCGCATCGGGAAATTCTTTTCGCAGCATCGGGAAAACGCGCATAAGACGGTTGATTTCTTCCGCTGTGCCCGGATATTCAGAACCGGGACGCGTGCTCACGGCACCTACATCAATCATCGACGCACCTTCGGATATCAGTCTGCTACATCTTTCACAGGCCTGTTTTTCATCTTCAGTTCTGCTTGCCGAAAAATAGGAGTCGGGCGTAATATTAATAATACCCATCACTGCCGGAAAGTCAAATTCATGCAAGCTTCCGCGAATATTCAGTGAGAATTTTTTAACTGCTGATTCCATAGAATTAATATCTTCGCAAATGTAAACCATAATTTGGGATGAAGAAAGGAAAATTCATAGTTTTGGAAGGGCTCGACGGAAGCGGAAAATCGACTCAAACCGATCTTTTGCTCAATGCGGTCCGAAACAAAGGCATTGATGCGGAATTCATTCATTTTCCACGAACCGACGACAGCAGTCCGTTCTATGGACCAATGCTGAAGCGCTTTTTGAAAGGTGAACTTGGGTCATTAACTGAAGTCGATCCGTGGTTTGTCGCCATGCTATTTGCCGGTGACCGTCGCAACGATGGACCTGCAATTTCAAAATTTCTCGACGAAGGCAAATGGGTTATTGCCGACCGCTACGTGCTTTCAAATATTGCTTTTCAGGGAGCAAAAATAAAAGCGCTGGCAGAAAAAAAATCACTTGCCCGCTGGATTTTGCATACAGAATTTGATGTATTTCAACTGCCTGTTCCCGATCAGACATTTTTTATTCATATGCCAATCGCATTCTGCAGGAATAATGTGTTGAATCAAAGAACAGGAGCCGACCGCAATTACCTCGACGGGAAAACAGATATTCATGAAGCTGATTTTTCTTTTCAGAACAGTGTGTACGAAATGTACAAATTCATGCTCTCTGATCCTGATTTTCATCTGACTGAATTGCTTATAAACGAGCCCGTGCCTGCGCCCGCAGAAATTCATTCCATGCTGATGAAAAAACTTGAATTCTGATTGAAATGTTTATAAACAGAATTCTGTCTTCACTCTTCCTGCTTTTCTGCAGCATGCTTATACACGCTCAACTGCACCCAGTCTGCGATTCAGCGTCACTCATTGAACACCGGTTTTTCAGTCTTTGCTACAACGAAAAAACGGAACAGGCCGATTGGGTATTTCATTACATCACACCCAACCGTTTGAAAAATAAGGTAGCAAGCCGCTCAGATGATTACCGGCCTGATGCTGAAGTTAAAACCGGGTCGGCTGAACTCAGCGATTACAGACACTCCGGCTTCGATCGCGGCCATCTGTGTCCCGCTGGGGATATGGGTTTCGACAGCGTTGCCATGAGTGAAAGTTTTTTTCTGAGCAACATGTGTCCGCAATTTGCCGGCTTTAACAACGGCATCTGGAATTCGCTCGAACAGCGAATCCGCCAATGGGGACTTATGTTCGACACGCTGTTCATTTTTACAGGACCCGTTTTTTACGATACCACTTATTCTTCCATTGGAGAAAATAAGGTTGCCATCCCTGATGCCTGTTATAAAGTATTACTTGGAAAGAAAGGCACCGTGCTGCATTCGATAGGATTCATAATTCCAAATCTGGATGGACTGAAAAATTATCTTGCCTACAGTGTGGCCGTTGACAAAGTTGAAGAAGTCACTCTGCTGGATTTTTTCTCTGTGCTGGAGGACAGCATCGAAGCCATTCTTGAAAAGAAAAAGAGCAATATCTTTTTCTATTAGAGAATAAATAAAATTGTCAATACCATCGACAGAAAGTTGTTTCAAAACTCTATCGCACGGATTACAAATCGCGCGATAATATGTAGTTGTGTCACTAGCAGTTTCGCGCCTGTCACTCCGAGCCCTGCTGTCACGCTTAGCCCCGCTGCTGTCACATTGAGCGGAGTCGAAATGTCAACAGCGGGATAAACTCCGTCGAAGCGTCGGCAGCGAAAATCAACAAAAGTATTGTCCGAAGTATAAAACGAGATCCCGGTTGTATCAGCAAAGCACTAACTGTCACACTGAGTGATGAAGCATTCCGCATTATGCTTCTCAAGCTTCATCGTATCGAAGTGCGACTTATTAAACCCGCTGCCGTTCTTCGATACATTTGTAGCTCTTTCTTTCATGAGTCCATTTTTCAAATACTCTGAATGACAGCGGGGAGCAGCGACCGGGAACTCAAAACTTGCTTCTGTTGGTTTTCAATTTATATTGCGAACAAGCCATCAGCAGATTTCAGACATAAAAAAACCCGGCCATCAGCCGGGTTCAGAATGAAAAATGTTTTAATAGAACATCGAATTGATAAATGAGAACCGCCCACGTCCATCCGTTAGTATCACTGTGCCGGAGCCATTTTTTTCGAACAAGGTGCAATTATACTGCAAATACAATTCATGCGTGCTGATGCCACCGGGAACAGTTACATTGTGGGTTGTATCAACAGTCAGACTTGCGCTCTGTGTTGCTTCATCCGAAGCATACCAGTCACCTTCCGCGGTGCGCCACATAATGCGCATCCCCGTATGATAGACGCTGTCAGCTACCATTGTTGGATTGTACCAAGGAAGTGTGGCTTGCGAAAGAAATGCATGAAAAATGCTGTCTTTGTCCAATCCTAGTGTATCAAACAGGTTCACGAGCTCAATTTTGAACTCTTCGCGAGAAGAAACATAATAGCCCGAAGCTGACTGATACAGGCGGATTCCAGTGATATAATGGTCGCCGGAGGCATCAGAATATCCTGTATCATATGGCTCAACCAAATAGCCATTAACACCTGGAGTGATTGATTTGTTATTCTCTCCTATAACCGCGGAGAAAAAAGTCGAATTTGGTTCAGGAACTTCTGTGTCTTCCTCCGTTTCACATGAGGTGAAAAACATTGGCGTAAACATGGCTACAAAAATTATTGTGCCTAAAAGAGTCAGAATTTTTTTCATGGGGAAAAAATAATTTTTACTATAAACAAAAACAATCCTTGTACGAAATTAGAATAAAAAATGTTATGTTCGCAGAAAAAATGAAAAAAATATTATTCCCGGTTCTCGCAATGTTGATTGTTGCGTGCGGAAACCAGCACCAGACTTCGTTGACCGAATGGTCCGGAAGTGCGCAGGGGACAACGTTTCATATAAAATGGTACGGATCTCCAGACCAGGTTGAAAAAACATCCATCGATAGCATTTTGCACTCATTTGACCTTATAGCGTCACTCTATAACGACTCATCGCTGCTATGCCGCATCAACAGAGGAGAAAATCCGGAGATGAGTAAGGAATTGATTGCATTGCTCGAAAAATCACTCGAAATATCAAAAAAGACAGATGGTTACTTCGATATTACCGTTGGACCGCTTGTCCGCGCATGGGGTTTTGGCCGCGAAAAAGGCACAGACCCTGATTCCACCACCATTGATTCTTTGAAAAAACTCGTCGGATACCAGCTGATTTCCATTAAAAACAATCATCTTGCCTTCGACACAAGCGGCATCCAGATTGATCTGAACGCCATCGCACAGGGCTATTCCGTTGACCTGATTGCCGAATTTCTTGAAGCAAAAGGAGTTCATGATTACATGGTCGAAATCGGAGGCGAAGTGCGCGTTTCAGGCAAAAAACCGGACGGATCTTCCTGGGTGGTTGGCATCGAACGTCCAGCAGAAAACGAATTTGCCGAACAGGAAATTTTCCGAAAACTGGCTATTACGGATATCAGCATTGCCACATCGGGCAGCAGCCGCAAATTCTATGTGAAAGATGGAGTCAAATATTCGCACACCATCGATCCACATACCGGATATCCGGTCAGTCACTCGCTTTTGAGTGTTACAGTCATCACCAAAAAATGCATGGATGCCGATGCCTATGCTACCGCGTTTATGGTTATGGGAATTGAAAAAGCCAAAATAATTCTGGAGCAGAACAAAGACATGGAAGCATTTTTCATTTTCAGCGCTCCCGACGGCACCCTGAAAACAGACAGCACCAGCGGGTTTGAGAAATATTTTGTTGAATAAATTCTGTCGTAACAAGCGTGGAGTTTATCACGCTGAAAGCGTGGCGTTACAGACGTTACACGTTACAAGCGTTACGGTCGTTACATCAGAGCTGTCAGCCGTCAGCTCTGAGCAGGAGCTTTGAAAATCTTTTTCAAGATGGGCGCGAGTCTCCTGCTTGCAACGTTTTGCGCTGATGCGTGACCAACAACATACTATCACTGGCGCGGATATTTTATCCGTGACAGTTTGCACCATGCTTTGTGTGCGAGATCTATCACACTGCAAGCAGGACATTGTGCAGCAATTAATAGTATTTCACCTTGCGCACAACGCCAGCTTTGTCATAAAAAATCCATTTGCCGCTACGCTTACTTCTTGGTTTTTTTGCAGCCTGAACAATCCGCCCTTCACATTTGAGAGTGTTGTTCGACCGAAATTCTTTACGATAATAGTTGTCAGCATATGACAAATTTGGAATTGCTCTTTTGAAATAATAACCAACAGAATCATATAATCTGATTGTGGAAAGTGTTCCATCCGAATAAAACATAGTGTCAGCAACAGGTTGACCTTTCCCGTCGCAGTAATACGTGTACCATGGGATTCCCGATTTTCTACTCAATTTGATTTTTCCCACTGGCGTTAAAAAATAACCGCCATTTCCTGCTTTAATCTTGAGGTAATACCCGCTTTCCTTAGGCATTCCATTTCTATGAAATCTATTACGGTGAACGTAACCTGAAAATTCCGGATTAGCCTTTACAACAGAATCGCACCATGCGCTGTCGGCAATGAAATGCTGCGCATTTGAGCTGTAAGAAAGTGCCGTAAAACAAACAATAAATAGCAGTCGGAACATGTTCTTATAATTAATGTCAATCACAAATTTCAGAGGTTTTAAGCAGTAATCATTTATGTTGTTACTCAATAGTATTTCACCTTGCGCACAGCGCCATTTTTACTGTAAAAAATCCACTTGCCGCGACGCTCATGTGCCAGCTGCTCTTCCAAATTGAAAAGCCGGCCTTCTTTTCGAGGAACTCCATTCTGATAGAATTTTTTTAAATAATAATTATCAGGAGTGAAAGAGTCAGACATGGAATTACGCTTATAGTGATAAACGCTTACGGAATCATAAATCTTCACTTTTTTTAATACCTGCGAATAATAAAACATAGTATCTGAACCAGAGGCCCGGCCATTGTAATCATTATAATAAACCTGATACAAATCACCATTTCTGTAAAATTCCGTAATCCTGCCAACTGTGATGTCAATGTCAAATTGGGCATTCATTCTCTTTCGCAATATTAAAGCCTCACCTTTAAGATTTCCATTGCTATAATATTTCTTGTCATGATAATATTTTACATAATTGGTGTCTGCTTTCACAATGGAATCACAGTAAATACTGTCCGCTGGAATAATTTGTGATTGAGCCACAATTGCCAATCCCAGCAATACTGCAAATATTAAAGCCTTAATCATCGAATCATTATTTTCCCACAAAAATAACAAATTCATTTTATCTCTGATCAATAAATGAATTGCGTCATTTTCAAATTTTCAACCGAACGATGAAATCGTGAGCTCATGAACACATTTTAAAACAACATAATGAGTGAATAAATCAACACATTTTCAAATTAGCACATCAGCACATTAGATTACCATCGTATCAAATTATTAATTATTTTTGCCTTAAATAGAATCTGAAATGGAACTTGCTCTCGATCTTGCTAAAATTGTGCTGCCAGCACTCATGGTTTTTCTTACTGCATTTTTTGTACTTAAAAGCTATCTGGAAAACGAACAGAAGAAAAAAGAACTGGATTCACGCTTCGAGCAGAAGCGGTTTTCGCTGCCCATCCGCCTGCAGGCCTACGAAAGACTGGCTATGTTTCTCGAACGCATCAATCCTGAAAGCATTGTACTGCGTATGAACCAGCCAGGCATGAGCGCAAAGGAACTGCAAGCGATGCTTCTGCAGACAATCCGCATGGAATACGAACACAATCTTTCGCAGCAGGTTTACGTTTCGAATCAGGCCTGGGATATGGTGAAAAACGCCAAAGAAGATATTATTCGCATCATCAATACTGCAGGCACTACCATGCAACCCAATGCAACAGCCATTGACATCAGCACGACCATTTTCGAGGAATCGCTCAGAGAAAAAGAAGGAATTCTTCAGAAAGCTTTGATTTATCTCAAAAACGAAGGTCGTCAGTACCTCGATGCTTAATGCGGCACAATTTTTTGTAACCACGGTCCATCAAAAAAATATACTATGAGAAGTTTCTTATTTATCGCTCTGCTATTCAGCGCCATGTGTGCATCTGCCCTCGACCCGTCCCTCACCTACGCAGTTACTCCTGCCGATTACGGGCTCAATTACGAAGAAGTCTCCATCAAAACCTCTGACAACCTGAACCTGAAAGGCTGGCTTTTCAAGCCATCAGAAGTGTCTTACAAGATGATTATTCTGAGCGACAACGGTGTAGGCAATATGGCCGACCTGATAGAAGTGGCTACTAATTTTGTATCGCTGGGCTACAACGTTCTCACTTATGATTACCGCGGATTTGGCCAAAGCGACGCCTTCAACATCAACCCGGAGTTTTACATCTACACACAGTTTGCTCTCGACCTGAATGCAGCCATCGATTATGTTTCGAAATATCATTCGAAATGCCGCACGGTCTGTCTGTACGGTCAAGGTCTTGGAGCCGCATTATCACTGGCCATTGGTGCAACACGCTGCAGCGAAATTTCAAAAATTATTGCCGACTCGCCCTACTCCACCCTCGATGATGTGCAGAAAGCCATCAAAACAACCACAGGCAAGGAAGTAAAGTTGCCGCTTGGTTTTGACAAAAATCAGCTCGAGCCGAAATTTGCACTCGAAGCCAAAGGAGCCAGCCTGAACGGAATTCTGATTATTTACGGTAAAAATGATCTTGTTTATAACGGCGACATGGTGAAAAAAATCAGCGGTCTCCGCGGCTCTATCACCAAAACCTATATGGTGAAAGAAGCCGACAATACCTCCACTTTCTCTACCGATAAAGAAGGATACTTCAAAGAAATAAAAGCGTTCCTCTAGGCCGCCGAAGCACCATGCTGAAGCGGATTTGCCTCATACTACTCGCCATTTTTTTCGCCACAACACTGCCGGCTGAAAATAAAATTGTACCAACGTTTTCCAACCCTAACTTTAACTTTTCCAACCCTAACTTTGACAAAGTTTTGAACTTTGTCAAAGTTTCACAGGTTGGAAAAGTTTCTAATTTATTTTCTCCCACCGATACCACCCGCCCCCTCTTCAAAAAATGGCAGGTCAACACCTTTGCCGGCGTATTCTATGTCGGGTCGCTCACTGGCCTTAGCTTTCTTTGGTACAGCGATTATTCAACAGGTCGCTTTCATGCTTTCAATGACCTCGACGAATGGAAGGGCATTGATAAGCTCGGTCATATGACCTCTGCTTTTCACTTCACCCGCGTACAGTCCGATCTTTATCGGAATGCCGGCTACACGCGCGGACAGTCGGCCCGGATCAGTGCCATTTGCTCTTTCTCCTATATGTCGGTTATCGAAATCCTCGATGGATTCTCAGCCGGGTGGGGATTCTCCGTCGGCGACATGTGCGCAAACACGCTGGGGGTCTCACTCTTCGCAGCCAACGAGTTGACCGGAAAAGATAATTTGTTTTCGCTTAAAATGGGATTTCATCCAACCGAATATGCTCAGTACAATCCTTCGCTGCTTGGTGAAAACCTGCTTCAGCAGCCGCTTAAGGATTACAATGGTCAGACATATTGGCTCAGCATGAACATTAAAGAATGTCTGAATAAAGAAACACGTTTCCCAGTCTGGCTTAATGTGGCAGTGGGCTACGGCGCCGACGGTATGACCGGTGGTGATTACAACCCTACCGAAGTTGACGGATTGCCCGTTCCCTTATTCCGCCGCTACAGCCAGTGGTATATTGCTCCCGATATCGATTTCGGCAAGATCCCTGTTCGGGGACGCGGCTGGAAGCTGCTTCTGCGTAGTCTCAATTTCTTTAAATGCCCCGCCCCCGCACTGGAATGGAATTCCGAAAACGGATTGAAACTGCATTATTTGTATTTTTAATTTTATATTTGACGAAAATTAAAAACCATGAAATCTTTGTTCACTATTTTGTGTTTCTCAACCCTCTGCAACCTTCTGCAGGCGCAAATCTCCGACAGCACAACCGTGGTACAACCGGTGCCAATTGAAACAGATTACAACAATAAAATTTTTACCATTGTAGAAGATTCACCTGAATTCCCGGGCGGACAGGATGCCCTCATGACTTATCTCATGAATAACATCAAATATCCGCATGAGGCTATGGAAGCCTCAATTCAGGGGACTGTATATGTCACTTTCGTAATTGAGACAGACGGAGCAGTAAGTAATGTCAAAGTGCTGCGCGGAATTGGTGGAGCCTGCGACGAAGAAGCTGTGCGGGTTGTAAAAGGTATGCCCAACTGGACTCCAGGAAAACAAAGAGGAAAAGCAGTACGTGTGCAATTCAATTTGCCCATTCGTTTTGTACTTGTCGACGACACACCTGCTGAAAAAGACGAGAAAACAGACCGATAGTTTTTGCAACTAAAGTGAATGCGCCAGAAATTTAATTTGGAGTTGAACCCTTCTCTGCACGCGAGTATTGAAGCATTTGTCGCAGGAATCCTTCCATGACAAACTGAATATAAATGTCGGGTTTTTCGGATTCAAAAATTTCCGGATTGAATTTGTGCTGCCATGCATCGAATATGAACACAGCTTTTGAAGACGATTCCGAAAGATATGGAGCTGCAAATCCAGCAAACGATTCCCGTATAATCAGCATTTTCGGAAGTGAATCATTTCCTGTTTCAAATACAACTTCATATTCTTCAGGATACGCGAAGCCCTCCAATACCGGGTAATTCTGTTTGTCTGCGGTATGCGCCCTTACAGGTTCTATCGGCTCCAGACTTACAAAATCTTCCGCCAGCTCATCCTGCATGCCAAACATTTCTGCAATATTACCACCCCGCTGCTTTTTCACCACAATTCTGTAATCAGAGAGCCGGAGCGGCTTTACAGCAGGATAATCTTTACGGATCAGTTCTGCAACAGCTTGCACAGCATAGAAGGCACCCAGATGATTCCAGTGATTATCGGTCTTTGAATACAAGGGATACTGTTCCGTTTTATGATTTTGAATTTCTTTCAATGGGAAGAGACATTTCACTCCAGTACTGCGCTGCAGACTCTCCATGATTAATTCTGCATTGTTTTTTGCAACTGTCTTTTCGGCGTATTCCGGAAGGTATTCAGGATAAACCGAATGCTTGCACGGAACAATAACGAAATAATAATTTCCGCCAGATGCCCTTACGATTGAGTCGCGGCGCGCGATTTCGCTGGTGAGCTCTGCAAGTTCTATATTATTAAAAAGACTATCGCCCCGGTAACTCTCCAATTCAAAACCCGACATATACAACCAACCATCGCTTCCAACCACAGCTTTGTCAGGTATCACCGATTTCTGAAACAAAAGCAGATTCAATCTCATATATTGCTTCAGAAAGAAATTTCTTGAAACAAAATGATCTTCAAAATACACTTCGAATTCGCGGGGAAATGGATCAAGTTTACTGAAATCAAACGCCGGAAATGGCGCCTTGAGCCGGTTTTCATTTATCTCGACATCCGGAACTATTTCAACGAAAATGTTTACAGCAGGAATTATGATGGCAACAATGAATACAATGCTCAGCAGGTAGCTTCGGATGCGCCTTACAGGTGAATTATATGTTGCCGGTTTTTTCATCAGAATCTGAAATAAATAAACGGGTTATAAGAACCGGACAAAAGAATCACTGTGGAAACAATGAGTACCAATGCGAAAAATGCAAATGCAACCAAATCGTATCCTGAAGCAAAAGTATTTTTCCAAAAGAAATTCAATCTGCGGTAAACACGCAGCATTTGCTGCCAAAGCAACGGGAACAAACCATAGGCTCCAACTATCGCAATTGCAAGCAGCAACCAAAGCACCGTTGAATAATACTGAGAAAAATCAACAACTGACTCCGACGAGAATGCAAACAGGCGCTTGATGTATCTGACCGACAATCCAATATTTTCTGCTCTGAACGGAACCCAAGCAATCAAAACGATGATTACTACATAAGCATTTGAAAATACTTTCGGAATTTTTTTCAGAAATTTTCCAAGTCCTAATCGTTCCACAATCATGAAGAATCCATGAATTAGTCCCCAGAGAATAAAATTCATTCCGGCTCCGTGCCACAATCCTGTAAGAAAAAACACGATAAACAAATTGAAATAGGTGCGGAATGGTCCTTTCTTGTTTCCGCCTAATGGAATGTAGAGATAGTCACGAAACCAGTTGGAAAGCGAGATGTGCCAACGACGCCAGAATTCGCGGATGGAAGTTGAAATATATGGGAAATTAAAATTCTCCAGAAAATGAAATCCAAGCATCCGCCCCAATCCTATGGCCATATCGCTGTATCCGGCAAAGTCATAATAAATCTGCAGGCCATAAAACACAATTCCCATCCAGGCCTGAGTCGATGACAAAGAGCCGGGGTCAGCAGCAAATGCGGCATCGGCAATAACGGCAAATGAATTGGCCAAAATCACTTTTTTTGCAAGACCAATCAGAAAACGCTCAACGCCTTGCGAGAACTTCCGGCGATTATAAAACCGTTTGCTCAGTTGCTGATCGACATCGTGATAACGCACAATGGGGCCCGCAATCAGCTGAGGAAATAATGAAACGAATAGTGCCAGATTGACAAACTTTTTCTGTACTTCGGAGGTCCCGCGATACACATCGACCAGATACGACAATCCCTGAAAAGTGAAGAAGGAAATACCGACAGGCAGCAATATTTTGGGAATTCGCAAAAGTTCGAACCCTCCCGAACCCAGTACTTTATTCATGTTATGCATGAAAAAGCCCGTATATTTAAAAACAATCAGAAGTCCCAGGTTTAATGCCACCCCCAACGCGAGCCAGCGCCAGGCCTTTTTTCTGGATCCTGCATCTCTCTTAATTATGTGGCCTACAACAAGGCCGAAGCCGTAATTGATCAGGATGGAAAGCAACAGCAACAAAGAGTAAGAAACGCTTCCCCACGCATAAAAAATCAGACTGAAAGCCAGCAATACAACATTTCGCCATGGCTTCGGCGCCAGATAATTGCAAAGCAACACCAGCGGCAAAAATGCAAAAAGAAATGTGACTGAACTGAATAGCATTGCTTAAAAAAAGCAAAAGTAACAAAAAAGACAAAAGACAAAAGATAAAAGTAAAAAGCTCTGTCCTGAGCCTGTCGAAGGGATAAAAGTAGACAGCGTTGTGCTCCGCATACCCATGCTTTATGCCTTGTGCGATGCGCCCTTCGCATGGTGTTTATCCCGACGAAGGCGAGACGCTGAGACGCATGCCTTGCGCCTAATCACCGTTAAACACGTAGCGAATAATATTCGCGCCCATCTGCAACGCTTTCGCTCGGGTTTCCTGCGAATCGTTGTGCACATCCGGGCTCTCCCAGCCATCACCCAAATCGCATTCATGCGTATAAAATAAAACGATGCGCCCGTCCACAACTATGCCGTAGCCCTTAGGCGGCTTTGCGTCATGCTCGTGGATCTTCGGCAATCCGTTTGCAAAATCAAATTGCTGATGATAGATCGCATGGTTGAATGGGATTTCTATCAACTCGTACTCCGGAAATATTTTCTTTATCTGTGGCCTGATGAAAATATCCATTCCATAATTATCGTCAATGTGGAGAAATCCTCCTGAAAGCATGTATTGGCGAAGGTTCTCAACTTCCTGCACTGAAAATATCACGTTGCCGTGACCGGTCATATGCACAAAAGGGAAATTGAAAATATCGCTGCTGCCAGGATCAACTGTTGGTATTTCTGTTCCGATATTGGTACCCATATTGGCATTGCAGAACTTCACCAGATTGGGCAACGAAGTGGGGTTGGCGTACCAGTCGCCGCCTCCGCCGTATTTGAGTAGCGCGATTTTGACCGGGCTTTGCGCATTACCAGATGCTGCCAGAAAAAACAGAACTATATAAAATATTTTTTTCATTACTTGCTGTTGATCAGATAAAACGCGTGCGCGGCCATCACTGCAGCGGTTTCGGTTCGTAAACGATTTTGCCCGAGCGATATTGCCTGATAGCCTGATTGCAAAGCGACGTCAAATTCATCTTTGGTAAAATCACCTTCCGGGCCAATGAGAATAATGGTGTTTTCATATTCGTGTAACGAATTCAGAATGGACGTTTTGGGCACATCATCGCACCAGGCAATGAGTTTGGTTTTTGCATCATATGTTTTAATAAAATCCGCAAAGCTCATGGGATGCGTCATTTCGGGCATAAAAAATTGTAACGACTGAATAGTCGCGGCCTGAATGATGCGTTGCAAACGATCAGTTTTTTTTAGTGTTGATTCCGTCCGCTCACAAACAATGGGAACGATTGTTCCTACACCGCTCTCAGTGCATTTTTCCACCAACCATTCAAAACGATCAGGATTTTTAAGCGGCGAAACACCCAGTATCAGCCGTGGTTCAGGCCGTGTCACTGTCTGAATTTCATTTACATATACCAGATACTTTTTTGGGCCTGATTCTGCAATCTCGCATTCAGCGCGATGTCCAAGACCATCCGTAATAATAATTACATCACCCGGTTTTTTACGCAACACACGCAAATGCCGGGCTTCGTTTTCGCCAAGCTCGCATATGCCATTTATCAGTTCGGGGTGAAAAAACAATTCCATTTGCGTAATTTTGCATTCCAAAGTTAAACATTCATGCTGAATAAACTACTGAAAATAATTAATGACCGAAATTTTATTCTGATTTTATCGCTATTGCTTGGATTTATTCTGGGCGATTACACCGTGCATCTGGCCTCAGTTTCTGTTTGGATTCTGGCAATTGTGATGGTCTTTGCAACTTCCGGATTTAGCTTCAAAGAATGGCGACCACTCAGCAAAACAATAAAAATCGTAGGCATTTCTTTCCTGCTGAATTTCGTGGTTTTCGGATTGCTGTTGCTTGGAGCCGGTCTGATTCTGTTTGATGATAAGCTCATGATCACAGGAATTATGCTGCTTGTTATCAGTCCGCCGGGACCTTCTGTAATCCCTTTTACGGCTGTAATGAAAGGCAATGTCTCATTCGCGGTCACGGGTGTTTTCGGACTGCATCTTATTTCAATTTTAGTTACGCCTCTGGCTTTGCTTCTGCTGTTGGGCGACTCCATGATCAGCCCGCAATCGGTTATTGTAATAATCACAACAGTAATTGTTGCACCATTGATTATTAGTCGCATACTGCGAAGAACGCCTTTACTTCCAACCATCGGAAAAATTCGGGGTCATGTAATCAATTGGGGATTTTTTCTCATCATCATGCCGATAGTGGGAATGAGTAAGACCCTGATCCTGAAAAGTCCTGAACTGGTTCTGATCAACTCATTTATTTTTGCGACCGTCATGTTCGGCGGCGGATTTCTTTTCAATGTTATAGCGCGTCGCATCAGGGTTGATCAGCCAACCATCATTGCTGCCAATCTGATTTTTACAACAAAAAGTTCTGCATTTGCAGCCGTAGCATCTTTTATGCTTGTGCCCCCCGAAGCTGGATTACCATTGGCTATGCACGCTGTTTTTGTAACACTTTATTTTATAATTTTCGATTCAATCGTCAATAAAAAACATAACTTTGCTGTTAAGTAAAGCAGCACGTCGAATAAATTTGCAGCGATGAAAAAACTACTCTTAATTATCAGCATTCTGTTTATTGTTTCGTCTTGTAAAGATGATTTTTCGACCGGAATTCACTCCACCGTGTTCCTAGGAATGGGAAGCTGTATGCCGGTCTTTGACGAATCGGACCGTGATTACAAAAGATTTGACGGCCGTGTTTATCTGGTCAATAAAGAAGCTGCAGACAGCATGGGACAACCAGGTTTCGTTTTACTGAAACTAAACAGCACCAGTCTCGAAATCCGCAATGGCAGACTCTCAACGGAGCTTCCCGCCGGGACTTTTGTTGTGATGACTGAGGAATATTTTGTGAATGAACCAGCTAATACTGTCACAATAACAGAAGGAGAGGTTTCACAACAAGACGTAAAAATCTGGATTTGTACTTCGTACTGAGACAGCTCAATTGCTTTCAATAAACGCTTCCAGCTCCTGATACAGCATGCGAGTCGGCAGACCCATCACATTGAACCACGACCCTTCGATGCGCTCAATTGCTACATACCCGATCCATTCCTGAACGCCATAGGATCCCGCTTTATCAAAGGGTTTGCAGGTATCAACATAATACTCAATTTCTTCAAGACTGAGCGATCTGAACCGAACATTGGAGCGGCTGAAAAATGAATGTGTTTTGGTTTTCGAACGAAGAGTAACTCCTGTGAAAACCTCATGTTCGGCGCCCGACAACGATTTCAGCATTTCGATGGCATGAGTGCGGTCCATCGGTTTTTCAAGCGCACAGCCATTTTGCCAGACAATCGTATCTGAAGTTATGACTATTGTGATATCACTTATTTCGTTTTCGGGAAAAGCGAATGACTTTTTTTGACTTACAAATACAGCAATTTCAGAACCTTTTAAATCTTTCGGATAAGATTCGTCAATATCGAGTTTGCGAATAGAAAAATCAACGCCCATACCTTTCAGAAGCTCGACCCTGCGCGGACTTCCCGATGCAAGAACGATTGAATAATTCTTTAGTCTTTCAGTCAGTATCATCGCCACAGATTGCTCATATGAAGCAGCTGAAGTGATACCACACCAGCCACCATAAATATTTTTACCAATGTTGCCAGCTCATTAAAGTCCTTTTTCTCCCTGGCAATCCAAATGCTGCGGATAACGTAGATCCAGAACGGGATAAGCAAAGCCAGAATATAATAGGTCAGATACGACTTGCTGAGCTGGATTGAGTAATACGCAAAAACGGCAAGCGCAGCGAGAAGTACAAAAGCCATTGCCAGCAGAACAATCCGGGTAGTCTTAATTCCATAACGAATGGGAATATTGCTGCACTCGAATTCCTTGTCGCCTTCCATGTCCGGAATGTCTTTCACAACTTCGCGGATAAACGTAACATAGAATGCGAAAGCGACAAAAATCAGCATGATTGTATTGATGTACGGCATCATGAGCACAGGAATTATTCCGGCATTGATGAATGCCATGATGTAGTACAGATAAATGATTCCAACATTCAATGCGGCCATGAATGACACCACCAGATTGCCTGACAGAAATTCTCTTTTGTATTTTGTCGAATAAAACCAATACAGTGCTGCAATAAATATGGGCATAAAATATAGAGAAGTTGCTTTCAGCATGAAGGCCAGAATGAAGCCAACAACCAATCCTGCAGCCGTCAGTATAAAGAACCAGTTTTGTCCGGCCGATAATGGCAGCTTTTTTCGCAGAACCGTTTTTTCAGGATTATTGATTTCATCCATCCCAATATCATAATAGTCGTTCAGCGCATAACCGCCGGCAGCCAGCAATACAAACATTCCAACCAGCAATCCGAACTGAAGATCACTTAAAGGTGATGCCAGATTTTCGAAATTCAGCGCCGATTCGAAAAGAAAATAGCGAAAGAAATACATGATCAGCGCCATGATAAGCAGATTCACAACTCTGAAAAGACGAAAGTATGCCATTACAATTTGTTTTTACTGATTAACTTTTTTATCTCTGTTTTATTTAATTCCTCTCCACTATCATCCTGAGTCCAACATCTGTTATACTGAGCCCAGCCGCTGTCATTCTAAGTTTCGCTTCTGTCATCCTGAGCGGAGTCGAAGGATTGGCAGCAGGATAAACTCCGTCGAAATGCGAACAGCAGGTATAGCCCCCCGAAGGAGACCTACCAATGAAACGCATCATCATCCATCCACATTCCCTTAATCTTCAGCACCTGTTCGATCACATCGCGCACACAGCCTTTCCCGCCCTGCAGCGGTGAAATGTATTCGCTCACCTGTTTTATTTCTTCACATGCATCTGCCGGACAACATGGAATTCCCGCCATTTTCATGATCAGATAATCAGGCAAATCATCGCCCATAAACAAAATTTCTTCCGCTTTCAGATTGTAGGTTTCCAGGTATTCAAGAAATACTTTTTGTTTATCTGATACACCTAAAAACACCTGTTCAATGTTCAAAAAATGACAACGTTTTTCAATTCCTCTGTCATGAGATCCTGTGATAACGGCAATATGAAAACCTTTTTTTCTGGCCAGCTGCAACGCGTAGCCATCGCGCACATTGCCCTGTCGCAGCTGCATCCCGGAGTCTGTAAGATAAACATTCCCATTTGTAAGAACGCCATCGTAATCAAATACAAATGCTTTTATATGTTTCAGCTTCTCACGATAATTCTTCATGACCATATTTTTTCAATAATGCATTTGTAAGTTCTTTGTATTGTCTGTATAATTCAGGATTTTTCTCCAGAATATCCAGATGTTTCAAAATAGTTTCGCGATCATCACGAATCGCAGGTCCTGTCTGCAATTCCGAAGGCTGTCTGTATTGAAGTCTTAGTGCGGTTTCCTGAATCAAAGGCAGTAAAAGTTTTTTGGCATCAAACTGTTTCATTTCTGCAACAGACCATCCGGCGCAATACATGAGATTCGTAAAATTAGAGACAAAAACTCCAGCTGTGTGAATGCCCGCTCTGACCTCTTTCGAAGCAATCATTGCCGTTGATGAAATTAAACTTGCAATACTCAGCAGCTCCTGTTCAACAGCGGCATCTGATGCTTCAATAAGAATCGGAAAATCTATTACCGTGAGCGGAATTTCTTTGCGAAATGACTGAAACGGATAAAAAACGCCGCACCTTTGAAACTTCGAAAGCGGCTCCAGTCCAACACTTCCGGATGTATGAGCAACTATTCCGCTCAGGTCTGGCAGCATTGATGCGACTTCCGCAATCACAGCATCTTTTAATGTGAGCAGATACAAATCGGCATTCATTGGAATTTCATGCATTGGAACGACATGAATATTATTGTCGAAACGCTGCGAAACAATAGAATTTTCGCGGCATGCAACCGTTACGGAAACGCCTTGGTTGCTGAACAGCTTCGCCAGATGTGTTCCCACATTCCCAGCTCCGATGATGACCAGATTTGATTTGTCTGCTTTCATTACGCAACAAAAGTAAGAATTTTTGGCATTCATGCCGACGTGTCAAGTACTAACTGCAACTTCAGAAACTCAGGCACAGAAATCATAGCGCTAGCTTAAAACTATCACTGGCGCGGATTTTCAATCCGTGACAGTGTTTTCGTTTCACGTATTGAAAAACAGTACAAGTTAACTTCTAACATCAACCGTGATGCGCTATGAGCTTTGTGCGTTGCGCCTTACCCGTTTTTCTTGTCGTTCAGCTTCTTGATCACTGCTTCCTGAATGGCAGCAGGCAGAGCCTGATAATTGAAGAACTCCATTGAATAATTGGCGCGGCCGCTCGAAAGGTTACGAAGCGTTGTTGAATATCCAAACATTTCCTGAAGAGGAACAAAACCATTGAGCTTCTGTGCACCTTTGCGATAACGGCGCATAGATTCGATTTTTCCACGGCGTTTGTTCAAGTCTCCGGTCACATTGCCGATATAATCGTCGGGCGTGTTCACTTCAATTTTCATGATCGGTTCCAGCAACTGTGGCTTGGCTTTCAAAAAGCCTTGTTTAAAACAGATTGCAGCACAAATCTGGAAAGCCATATCGCTTGAATCGACCGGATGGAAGCCGCCATCAACAAGTACAGCTTTGACATCCACCACAGGGAATCCCGACAGAGGTCCTTTGTCCATAGCTTTACGCAGGCCTTTCTCAACCGACGAAATAAACTCAGCCGGAATGGCTCCGCCCTTGATTTTATCAACGAATTCAAATCCTTTTCCTTCGTTTGGTTCAAATCGGATAACGGTATGAGCAAATTGGCCTTTACCTCCAGACTGCTTCACATGACGGTAATTGCCCTCAACTTCCATCGACAACGCCTCTCGGTATGAAACCGAGGGCTCGCCCACTTCTACGTCCACTTTGAATTCTTCTTTCAAGCGGTCCATGATAATTTCGAGGTGGAGTTCGCCCATGCCCGAAACAATAGTTTCTTCGGTTTCCTGGTCGAAATGAGCCCGGAACGAAGGATCTTCGTTGCAAAGGCGTGCCAGCGCTTCGCTCAGCTTATCACGGTCTTTACGGATGGCCGGATTGATTTTAAGGTCAATAACGGCAGGCGGAATATGAATGGATTCGAGTAATATTTTATTATTCAGATCACACAAAGTGTCTCCTGTGCGGGCCAGTTTCAGTCCAACAAGAGCAACAATGTCGCCTGGGCCTGCTTCTGTGAGTTCCTCGCGATCCTTCGCGCGGATACGCAAAATGCGGCCAGCACGTTCCTGTTTGCCTTTGGTCGAATTGAAAAACGCCATTCCAGTTGTAAGCGTGCCTGAGAATATTCGGATAAAAGTCTGTTGACCTACAAAAGGGTCATTTATAAGTTTGAATGCCAAAGCAGCAAACGGTTCTTTACCAGACGGTCCGCGGGTGAGCATTTTTTCATGATCGTCAACATCAGTACCAACTACGGCACCAATATCAATGGGCGACGGAAGATAATCAATCACTGCATCGAGCAAAAGCTGGACACCTTTATTTTTATATGCAGCGCCGCAGAAAACCGGAGTGATGAGTAATTTAATGGTGGCCTCGCGTGCGGCTTTCATCAATAAATCATCAGACACTTCCTTCTCATTTAGAAACAAGTCGCCAATGGTATCGTCATAATCGGCCAGAACTTCAACAATTCGCTGACGTGCATTCTTAGCGGCATCGGCATATTCAGCCGGAATTTCTGATTCTATTCTTTCAAATTCATTGAAAGTGAAAGCCTTCATTTTCATAAGGTCAATCATTCCAAGGAAATGCTCCTCGGCACCCATCGGAATCTGAAAAGGCACAGCTGATGCGTCAAGATACTTATTCATCTGAGCAACAACTTCGTTGAATTCGGCGCCTGTGCGGTCCATTTTATTAATGAATGCAATACGCGGCACACGGTAACGGTCGGCCTGATTCCAGACAGTTTCACTCTGAGGTTCAACGCCTCCAACCGCACAAAAAACGGCGATCATTCCATCAATCACGCGAAGCGAACGTTCGACTTCAATTGTGAAATCGACGTGACCCGGAGTGTCAATAAGGTTTATGGTATGTTCTTTCCAATGCGCAGTAATGGCAGCCGAAGCAATGGTGATTCCACGCTCCTGTTCCTGCTTCATAAAATCCATGGTGGCAGCCCCATCGTGGGTTTCGCCGACCTTGCGGTTAACACCTGTAAAAAACAGGATTCGCTCACTGACAGTGGTTTTCCCCGCATCGATATGCGCGGCAATGCCGATATTTCTAAGTTTCGAAAGATTACTCATCTCTAAATGCTGATTGTTGTTGATAATTGTGCCTCCCGCCTGACTCCAGGCAATTTGAGCGTGCAAAGGTACGACAAATTATCGGATAGACAAAGTATTACCTGTAAGAAAATCGACCAAACGGAATAATTTCAATTATAAGAACGGGTGATTTTTGATTTTAGATGTTTCCGTTACAATCGTTACAATCGTTACAATCGTTACAATCGTTACAGACGTTGCAAGGTGACAAGGGTAACACCGTATTAGGCGTAAGGCGTAAGGCATTAGGCATTGGATCGCATGCCCTATGCCGCATGCCGCCAGAGTTAAGGCAAATCCAGCGTTATTGCAGGTGTCTCAATCGTATTGCTCTCATGCAGCGCACGGTCAACCATGTAAGCTTTCATTTTAATAACATCGCTGCTTAAAACCAGCGAAAGTATATTCAGATCTATCTCTATTGTAATATCTCCCATCAAATCTTTATCGATATGTTCGGGATTAACATCAGGAATACGGCTGTTGTACGGGGTTGTAATTTCTTGAAAATCACCATCAATTTTTTGAGAAAAAGTGATAAAGAAATTGTAATAATACGTGCTACCCGGATTGTAAGGAGCCAGCGTATCTGTTTGCGAAAGCCCTACATCGCCGTCTCCGTCAGTGAATTCGATGGTCAGAAACCCAATGCTGTCATGCCCGGCAATACTTTTTACCGTAGTGAAACTTTTGTATTTAATTGCAGGCTCCAGCGGATATTCACGCTGCTCAATGCAACTGTAAAGCGCAACCCCTATGATAGCTGCAAGCAGGAATATTTGTAACTTTGAACGCACGTTGAAAAAATTTGCACTAAGGTACAAAAAATAACGATGACCGGCCTGGAAAAATTGTCTTCGGATATCTTCAGGATTCAAACCCAAAAGGAATTTGAACAGGCTGCGCTTGAACTTTTTTCATGGCATCAAATGCACAACGACGTCTACAAAACCTTTTGCAAAAGCATCGGAAAAACGACGGAAAACGTTCACTCTGTTCACGAAATTCCATTTCTTCCGGTCAATCTTTTTCGCTATAATAAAATTCTGCCGGACAATTGTACCGCAGATTTATTTTTTGAAACCAGTGGAACAACTGCAACCGAAACCGGACGTCACTATATCGCAGATCCTGCGCTTTATCTGGCCTCCGCAATGAAATGCTTCGAGCGTTTTTATGGCAACATCGAAGATTATGTGGTGCTTGCCTTGCTACCAGGATACCTCGAACGACAGCATTCATCGCTGGTGTATATGGTCGATCACTGGATAAAACAAAGCAATAAAAGCGAATCCGGTTTTTATTTGTACGATCAAGAAAAGCTTTTCGCAACGCTGAATTCACTGCAAAATAAAAAGCTAAAAACCATTCTGATCGGTGTCACTCATGCGCTGACTGATTTTGCTGAAAAATATTCTTTGCAATTTCCTGAACTGATTGTGATGGAAACCGGCGGTATGAAAGGCCGGCGCAAAGAACTTTCGAGAGCTGAATTACATGCATTATTGAAAAATTCATTTGGCGTTCCGTCCATTCACAGCGAATACGGCATGACAGAGTTGCTTAGTCAAGCCTATTCAAAAGCAGATGGAAGCTTTCGATGTCCGCCCTGGATGCGGGTTCTGCTGCGCGATATCAACGACCCATTGTCGCCTCCGCAAAATAAAACAAGCGGTGCCATCAACATCATCGACCTTGCAAACATGTATTCATGCCCGTTTCTGGCAACCGACGACAGCGGGATCCTGCATGAAGACGGGTCATTCAAAATCACCGGCAGAGTAGATTTCAGCGTTATTCGTGGATGCAGTACAATGATCTGTTAATAAAACAACAAAAAACTCATTTGATTGATGTTTTTTACTCTTCTATCTTAAAATAACATGGATTTTTACATTAATGTTCATATATTTGTAACGAATTAAAAATAATACACTATGAAGAAAATTTTACTTCTGCTATTTGCAGCAATTACCTGGGCTAATGCTAATGCTCAGGTTTATCAGTACCTGACTCCTTATGATACCATTGTAAATTATGGAGACACGCTCAATTACAGCATTCCTGTTACGCCAGGAATTTGGGGCGATGCAGAGTTATGCCTGATTTATCAGATTGATAACGGAGACAATGCTGAATATATGGAAGTGTTTTCATCTAATTGGACAAACATTGGCCAAACTCCCAGCAACGGCAACGACTGCACCCCGGATTCTTTTAAAATCATGATCCCCGCTGATTCTATTATAGCATGGACATCGGGCGGAAATGTTCATTTTCAGCTACTGCCTTCAAGCGAAGTTGACATGTTCTGTATTGCAAACCATGCTCGTTTGCGCCTGAGTTATAATTATTGCACCTTCGGCGTCCCGGTTGCACTTGCAGAAATCTCTATGGGTGACACTTCATTTTGCCCTTATGTGGAAACAATTACGTTATCAGGAACACCAGCAGGTGGAACATTTTCTGGTCCCGGGGTATCCGGAAGCTCTTTTAATCCATCTGGACTTGCACCAGGATTTTACGAAATAAGCTATCAGGCAACTGACGGAATCGGCTGTGTTACTATTGACCATCAAAGCGTAACTATTGAGGCTATTCCAATCATATCCGACACAACAGTGTGTCCAAATACCGTTGCCAATCTACATCTTGCTTATCCTAACTATGCATATTGGTTCACAAATCCACTATCAAGCCCCATTGACTCAGGAAGTAATTTTCTAACCCCAGCTCTATCTCAAACCACGACTTATTATGTTCAGAACTCTGTTTCAGAAGATTACTTCATGGTGACTTCATTTGCAGACACTGCAGCAGTTTTGGTCGATTTCGATGCGCTTATTGGTGACGATAGAGGTGGTATCGCTGTAACTCCTGATCATGTATATTTTCTGGCTGATGATGGAATTGGCCGATTCAATCATGATCTCGATCCAGCAACGGGGACATTTTTCAATCTCAATGACGGATTATTCAGTGATCTAAAATCAGGAAAGCTGTTGTCACTTTGGGACGGAAACAGCAACACCAACGGAGGCACTTATTATGTCAATTCGTTCCAATCTCTGGATTCAAATATGAATGTTATTGAGACTCTGACTTTACAGACGACAATTACTATGGGATATGGATCCGATTACAGCGGCATTTATGCCGGATACGGATTCACCGTTCTATATTCGGGAATCAATGGACACTTCTATGTTGTGAACAACGCCACCGGGAGCGTAAATGATCTTGGTGACTCTTATTCTGCCGATACATACGGTACGGAAAACTGGGCCGACTGGGGCATTGCCGAATATGACGGAAATGATTACCATGTTGTTTATCGCGATTACAATAGTTCTAATCTGATGAGATTGAATCTGACAAACGGTGATCTTGACACCGCTGCTGTATTTTCAGATCTGAGTGATTGTTCAACAATCACGTATTCTCCATGGGATAACAGATGGTACCTGCATTTCGAAGGTGGTAGCCAGTGGAGCGGATCAAGCGAAACCGGCGTATATCTCAATGCGACGGACTCAATACACCAAAATCCTGGTTTTCCTTTCGGTTGCTATGCCGAAGTAAATGCATTTGTAAATGTAATTGACCTTGGACCAAGCGACACTACGATTTGCATAAATGAATCCGTGGCTCTGTATGCCGGAATAGGCTATGAATCTTATACGTGGAACGGTGTAAACAACAACTGGAATGTTTACGTTACAAACACGGCCGGAGTCTATACCGTTGAGGTTGTCGACTCATTTGGTTGTACGCTGACAGATCAGATTACCGTCATTGTTGACAGCTGCACTGGCATAAATGATCCGGATGCGAATCTCATCAACATTTATCCAAACCCGGCAAATGACTTTGTCAATATTGAAATTCCTTCCGGCATTCTCGAAGGAAACTCAACCATTGCCATTGCCGATGCTCAGGGACGTATTGTTCTGAAGGAAATTGTCAGTGCTGAAAATGGCTACAATTACCAGCTCAATGTACAGTCACTTGACAAAGGATTGTATCAACTAATAATCACCAGCGAAACAAAACAGTTCGCATACCGACTTATCAGACAATAATTTTTTTCTTATTCAATTGAAAGGCTGCCCTTCCCTGGCAGCCTTTTTTTGTCCATTATATAACCATTCATTTAAAGTCTTGAAATCTCTCGATTGTTTTTTCTAATTTTGTCCATCCAAAATATTGCGCTATGACCCCCGAAGAATTCAAAAAAGCAATCATGGCAGGCATTCCAGATGAATTGCCTGCTCCGAAACCGTATAACCCCAATGCCAATCACGCCCCAAAGCGTAAGGACATTCTTACTAAAAAAGAAAAACAATTAGCCATCCGCAACGCGCTGCGCTATTTTCCCGAAAGCTGGCATGCCACACTGGCTCCCGAATTTGCCGAAGAACTCAAAAAATACGGTCGTGTTTATATGTATCGTTTCATGCCTGATTATCCGATGTTTGCCCGCCCGGTGAGCGAGTATCCGGCACAATCGCGTCAGGCAGCAGCTATTATGCTCATGATTCAGAACAACCTTGATCCCGCGGTGGCACAGCATCCCGAAGAACTTATTACCTACGGCGGAAACGGTGCAGTTTTTATGAACTGGGCTCAGTATCTGCTCACCATGCAGTATCTGGCCACCATGACCGACGAACAAACGTTGACCATGTACAGCGGACATCCGATGGGCTTGTATCCAAGTCATAAAGATGCTCCCCGCGTGGTGGTCACCAACGGTATGGTGATTCCGAATTACAGCTCGCGCGACGACTATGAACGCATGAATGCTATGGGCGTGTCGCAGTATGGACAAATGACCGCCGGATCGTATATGTACATTGGACCACAGGGAATTGTTCACGGCACTACCATTACTGTACTCAATGCTGGCCGCATGAAAGCTGCCAAAGGCGAAGGTCTGGGCGGAATGATTTTCGTAAGTTCAGGACTTGGCGGAATGTCAGGCGCTCAACCCAAAGCCGCTAAAATCGCAGGCGTAGTGGGCATTGTAGCAGAAGTGAATCCTGCTGCTGCATATAAAAGATACGATCAGGGCTGGGTCGATGAAATATTCTCCGATCTCAATGCCCTCACCAAACGTACTGCCGAAGCGGTAAAAAACAAAGAAGCTCTTTCAATTGCCTACGTCGGAAATATTGTAGATCTGTGGGAACATCTGTACAAAGAAAATATTTTTGTTCACATCGGATCCGATCAGACCTCGCTCCACAACCCGTTTGCAGGCGGATATTATCCTGCCGGAATGAGCTTTGAAGAATCAAATATCATGATGGCGGAACAGCCGGAATTGTTCAAAGAAAAAGTATATGAAAGTCTGCGACGTCAGGCCGACATTATCAATAAGCACAGTGAACGCGGAACGTATTTCTTCGATTATGGAAATGCATTCCTGCTTGAAGCTTCGCGTGCAGGCGCCAATATTATGAAAGAAGATGGCACTTTCCGCTATCCGAGCTACGTTCAGGACATCATGGGCCCAATGTGTTTCGATTTCGGATTCGGTCCTTTCCGCTGGGTATGTACCTCGGGCAAGCCAGAAGACCTGGAATTATCGGACAACATTGCAGCCGAAGTGCTCGAAAAAATGGCAGCCACTTCGCCCGACGAAATCAGCCAGCAGATGAAAGACAATATTCACTGGATACGCGAAGCGCAGAAAAACAAACTCGTCGTCGGCTCGCAGGCCCGCATTCTGTATGCCGATGCCGAAGGCCGGATCAATATTGCCGAAGCATTCAACAACGCCATTAAAGAAGGGAAAATTTCGGCACCCATTGTTCTCGGTCGCGACCACCACGATGTATCGGGCACTGACAGCCCTTTTCGCGAAACTTCCAATATTTATGACGGTTCCAGTTTTACTGCCGATATGGCTGTGCAAAATTTCGTAGGCGACGGATTTCGTGGCGCTACCTGGATTTCGCTGCACAATGGCGGGGGTGTTGGCTGGGGTGAAGTCATCAATGGTGGTTTCGGCATGTTGCTCGATGGCAGTGCTGATGCCGATCGCCGATTGAAGTCCATGCTTTTATGGGATGTAAATAATGGCATCTCGCGCCGCAACTGGGCCCGCAATCCGAACGCCACATTCGCCATCAAACGAGCCATGGAAGCCAATCCCGGATTGACCGTTACTCTGCCGAACCTCGTCAGCGACGATCTGCTGAATAAGCTGGATTTTTAGACGCGGAATTTGATTTTGCCACGAAGGCACGAAATTGAATCATGAACAAGGAACAAGGTAATTTGAAGTAAGAAGAAAGTTTTAATTAAGTACACTTCGAAATTCTCACTTCCTTGTTCTATATTCAGTGTTCAAAAGAGCCGGGAACTCCTATGAATAAAACTCCCTTTGTTAGTTGTTGCAGAGCCTATTGAAAATATTTCCTCAAAGCAAGGGCAGTGAATAATACTACCCCTGGCT